>JAISSA010000044.1 GCA_031273365.1 Synergistaceae bacterium | reverse complement strand
CCGTGCATCTTCAGGATGCGCGCGGTTATGGAGAGGCCGAGCCCGTGTCCGTCGGAGCCCCATTTTCCGCTCCGTCCGACGCGGCGGCCGTGGAAACTTTCGAAAATACGGTCCTCCACCTCGGGGCTTACGCCTCCGCCGTTGTCCGTGATCGTGACGACCCACGCGTCCTGTTCGGCCTCCAGGGTTACGAAGATTTTTCCGCCGGGACCCTGCCATCTTTCGCCGCATTTGCGCAGGGCGTTGTCCAGCACGTTGGAGAGCGCGCGCATGACCTCGGCCCGCGCGACGCGGACCGGCGCGCCGGGGGGCAGGGACGTCTCGACGGACAGGTAACGGGCCGCCGGGGCCTCCCGGAGCTCGTCCGTCAGCGTCCTCAGAATCTCCGCGAGGTCCTCGGGACGCCGTTCTTCCTTCGTGTCTTCCCCTTCGAGCTTTACCAGAAGCAGCATGTTGTCGATCAGCGACGTCATGCGCTCCTGCTGGCGCAGAATCGTCTTCAGCAGGCGCGCGTCCTCTTTTTGTATTTCGTCCTGCTGCGTTCCATCGTCGATGTTCTCCAGGAGCAGTTCGGCGGCGGCCCGTATGGACGTCAGGGGCGTCTGGAGGTCGTGGCCGGCCTCGATGACGAAATTGCGCCGCGTCTCCTCCATGCGGCGTTCCTCCGTCACGTCTCTGAGGACCAGCAGCCGTCCGGTTCCGATCGTCAGGGTCCGGACCGACACGCGGAGGTCCCCGAGGGGCAGAAGGAAGGTCCCCTCGCTGTCCGGCGCGTCCAGCATCTCGCAAATCCCCCGATGGAGGATGAAGCGTTCCGCCGGTATCCCGACAAAGTTTTGTACCCGTTCAGGTTCAGGGGGGCAGAGCCCGCTCAGCCCTGGGCTTCGCTGGCCCCCCTGAAACCCCCGATATCGCACTGAATGGCTGTCCGGGCAGACGCACGGAGCTTGAACGGATACAAAACTTTCGGCCGTTCCGGTTCTGGTCCTGCCCAGAAGAACGCGGGCGACGTCGTTCACGGAGCGCAGGTTGCGATCGGGCCCCACCAGCACGATCCCTACCGGCAGCCCCTCGATGATGCGCTCCAGCTCCTCGCGTCCGGCGCGGATGTCGCCGTGCGCGTCTCTGAGGCGGTCGGACATGTCGTTCAGCGCGATGGAGAGCTTTCGGAGCTCCGGGTCCTGAAACAGGGGGAACCGTTCCTCCCCGCTACCGATCTTCCCGGCCCGGGAGACGATTCTCTCCAGCGGGGCGAAAATGCGCCTCGTCAGCCAGACGCCGAAAAGGGCGACGAGAAGAACCACCGGGAGGGCGTAAAGAAAGGCTCTGCCGAGAAGCGCGCGCATGATCCGGCTGAAAAGCGTTATGGGCCAGGCCGTGCGGATGTAGACGTTTCCGCCCTCCGCGGCGACGCGCGTTGCGCCGTAGAGCATCCATGCGTGCAGCGTGTAGCTGTAGCGCAGAGAGCTTCCCTCGCCGTCCCGGATGGCCTGCCGAATTTCCGGCCGGTCCAGGTGGTTGTCCGTGTCCGTCGCCTCGGAATCGTAAAGCACCGTGCCGTCGGCGGCCACGCAGGTGACGCGCCGGGATCGCCCGTCGAGGGTTCCCAGTGCGCCTCGCAGGCCATCGACCCCCTTTTCCCGGAAGATAAAGGCCAGCATCCCGTTGTAGCGGAACATGTCGTCGAGGCTCTCCCGCAGCAGGTCGGCGCGCAGCGCGCCGGACATGAAGTAAAACCCCGCGCCGAGCGTTACGGCGAGGGAGACCGCAAACATCGCCAGAATTTTCCTCCTGAGCGTCATTTCGTCTCCCACACCAGACGATAGCCGCGCCCCCGCTGGGACTGCACGAGCAGGGCCGGCTCTCCTCCGTCCTCCAGCTTCTTCCGCAGGCGCGAGACGTGAACGTCGATGGCGCGGGTCTCGGCGTCCAGCGTGTTCCATATGGAGGACTGGAGGCTTTCCCGCGTGATGCGCCTGCCGAAACGCTCCGCCAGGAGGGCCAGCAGCTGAAACTCCGTCCGGCTCAGGGAAAGTTCCCGCCCCCGCAGGTCCGCCGACTCGTTTTCGATGTCGAGGACGAGGTCCCCCTCCCGCAGCTCCCGGACCGGGCCGGTCTTCCCGCTGCGGCGCAGAAGGACGGCGACGCGCGCCCTCAGCTCCTCCGTGGAGAAGGGTTTTTTCACGTAGTCGTCCGCCCCGAGCTCCAGCCCCTCGACGACGTCCCGTTCGTCGCGGCGGGCCGTCAGCATCAGGATGGGGATGGCGTTCACCTCCGGGTCCGACTTCACGCGCCGGCAGACCTCCCAGCCGTCCATGACGGGGAGCATCAGGTCCAGAATCACCAGGTCGGGCTTCAGGTCATAGACCGCCTGATACGCGGAGTCCCCGTCGACGGCCGTGCGCACCTCGTACCCGGAGCGCAGCAGAATCTGGCGCACCAGATCCACGATGGCGGGCTCGTCGTCCACGACCAGAACCCTGTTTTTCTTTATCCCCGACATCGCGCTCACTGTCGGCCTCTCGGCGTCTTGTAGTCGGACGCCCGCGCCATTTTCCCGGTGTACATGTAAACGACCCGCTCCGCGATGTTTGTCAGGTGATCTCCGGCTCTTTCCAGCGTTCGAGCCACGTTGAGCAGCATGAAGGCCTGCTCCAGCCGCTCCGTGCGCTCCAGGACCATGGTGATGAGCTCTCTCAGAACCTGTTTTTCCAGCGCGTCTATCTGTTCGTCCATAATGAAGAGCTTCCTGGCCGTTTCGGCGTCGCCGACGTCGAAGGCGACCAGCGCCCTGTTCAGCATCTCCAGCAGAAGCTCGGCCATCCGGGGGATGTCGATCAGGGGTTTCAGCAGCGGCCTGTCCTCGAGCCCGAGGACGGTCCTCGATATGTTGACGCCGTAGTCGCCGACCCGTTCGAGGTCAGTCGCTATGTGAATTATGGAGACGACGGTCCGAAGGTCCTGTCCCAGCGGCTGGTGGCGCGCCGTGAAGGCCATGCAGCCCTCTCCGATCCGCTCGGTCAGGTCGTCCAGTTCGTCGTCTCCGTCGATCACGGCCCGCGCGGGCGAGGCGTCGCCCTTTTCCAGCGCCCGCACGGCCCTGCTCAGCGCGTCTCCGCTCATCATTCCCAGCCGCAGAACCATCCGTTTCAGATCGGACATATCCGCTTCGAGCTGCTTTCTCGTCCCTGTCTCCGCCAAAATGCTCCCCTCTTTCAAGTAACTGTGTCCTTAACCGAAACGCCCGGTGATGTAGTCCTCCGTCCTTTTATCGTCGGGAGACGTGAATATTTTGAGGGTGTCGTCGTACTCGACAAGCTCTCCCAGCAGAAAAAAGGCCGTTCGGTCGGCGATGCGCGCGGCCTGCTGCATGTTATGGGTCACGATCACGACGGTGAAGGACCGCCTGAGATCGCGGACCAGCTCCTCGATGCGCGCCGTGGACATGGGATCGAGCGCGCTGGTCGGCTCGTCCATCAGCAGGATGTCAGGGGCCGTCGCGATGGCCCGCGCGATGCACAGCCTCTGCTGCTGACCGCCGGACAGGCCCGTTCCGGAGGCCGGGAGCCTGTCGCGGACCTCGTCCCACAGGGCGGCGGCCTCGAGGCTTTTTCGAACGATCCCGTCCAGCACGTCCCGGTTCTTCTCGCCGAAGAGACGCGGCCCGTAGGCCACGTTGTCGTAGACGCTCATGGGGAAGGGGTTTGGCTTCTGAAAGACCATGCCCACCCGCCGGCGCAGGTCGATGACGTCCACCCCCGGCCCGCAGATGTCCGCGCCCTCGATCAGAATCTGTCCCTCCACGCGCGTTCCGCCGATGAAGTCGTTCATCCGATTCAGACAGCGGATGTACGAACTCTTGCCGCATCCGGAGGGGCCGATCAGCGCCGTCACCGTATGCCTCGATATGTCGAAGGATATCCCCTTCAGAACGTGGACCGGCCCGTAATGAAGATGCAGGTCCCGCGTCTCGATCTGTGCCCGCGACGTCTCAGGCGTCGCCCCGCCGGGCGTCGGGTTCGCTTCAGTTTCTGAATTTACCGCGAACATCAGCTTCGTCTCTCTCCCGCTCTTATGCGCATTCTCATCCACACCCCCATAAAACTGAACCCGAAGACCAGCCCGACGAGCACCAGAATCGCGCCGTACTGCAGGGGACGGGTCTGCTCCAGGTTGGTTCCCGCCGTGGCCATGACGTAAATATGGTACGGCAGGGCCATGACCTCGTCGAAAAAACTCGCGGCGATCCCGGAGGTGTAGAACGCCGCGCCCGTGAACATGATCGGCGCAGTCTCCCCCGCCACGCGCCCGATGGAGAGGATGGCGCCCGTGACGATGGTGGACGCCGCGGAGGGAAAGACGACCTTCAGGATCGTCTGCTGCTTCGTCGCGCCCAGCGCGTAGGAGGCGTCCCGGTAGTCCTGCGGCACGGCGCGGAACGCCTGCTCCGACGCCGTCACGATCAGGGGCAGCGCGAGACACGCCAGCGTCAGCGACGCGGCCAGCAGCGAAGGCCCGAACCCCAGAAAGATCACGAAAAACGACAGGCCGAACAGCCCGAACACCACCGAGGGAACCCCCGCCAGGCACCGAATGGCCAGCCGCAGCGCCTTCGTGAAGGGGCCGTTCGCGGCGTACTCCGAAAAATAAAGGCCCGTCCCCACGCCGACGGGAATGCAGGCCAGCATTGAGACGACGATGAGCTGCACCGTCCCCGCCAGAGGCGTCAGCACGCCCCCGCGGGTCATGCCGTCGAGGGGCGGCTCGAAAATAAACTCCAGAGAAAGGACGGACCAGCCCCGCCGGAGCAGAAAGGAAAACACCCCCAGCAACAGGAGACCCAAAAACACTGCGGATGCCGCGGGAACGGCCGTCGCGATCCCGTTCGCCCACCTCCGACGCCCAATCTTATGAAGACCCGTTCCCGCGGGCTCAGTCAGGGTATTATTATCCTGTATAGCTCGAACTTTGCGATGTTTTCTCAGGAACCCTTTCCCCGACAAGCCGGTTCGTTTTTTCTCAATACCTGCGGAAAGCAGGTTGATCGCGAGCGTTATGAGCAGCAGCAGAAGCCCCGCGAAGAAAAGCGCGTGGTAATGCGGCGAACCCACGGGAGTTTCCCCCATCTCCGCGGCGATCGTCGAGGTCAGCGGGCGGACGGGGTCGAAGATCGAACGCGGAATGATCGCCGCTCCCCCCGCGGCCATCAGGACGACCATCGTCTCCCCCATGCTGCGCATCACGCCCAGCAGGGAGGCCGCCAGAATGCCGGGCAGCGCGCCGGGGATCACGACCTTCGCCGTCGTCTCCCACCTCGTGGCCCCAAGGGCGTAAGAGGCGTCCCGCAGCTCCCGCGGCACGGCACAGAGCGCCTCGTCGATCAGCGACCCCACGACGGGCGCCATCAGAATCCCCAGCAGAAGAGAGGCGTTGAAAAGGTTCAGCCCCGTCAGCAGGTCGAAACGCTCCTGCAACCAGGGGGCGACGACGACCATCCCCAGAAAACCGAGGACGATGGAGGGCAGAAATCCAAGCAGTTCCAGAAGCGGCTTTATCAGGAAATTACGAAGCCAGGACGGAGCGATTTCCGCGCTGAATATCGCAATCAGGAGGCTGAAGGGCAGGCCGATGAGGCTCGACAGCAGCGTAACCCCGAGCGTGGCGAAGATCAGCGGCCTCATGCCGAGCGCCGGAGGCTCCTCCTGCGGATACCAGTCCATGCCGGAGACGAGCTCCGACGCCCGGGTCGTCCTCAGAACGGGAAGGCTCTCCACGACCAGAAAGCAGAGAATGAAGAGCATCAGCACAATACACAGAGCCGAGATCGCAAACGCCGTCCTCGCGGCGATTTTATCCCCCGTGCCTCCGAAACTCCTCGAATTTGCCCG
>JAISSA010000129.1 GCA_031273365.1 Synergistaceae bacterium | reverse complement strand
GGGGCCGCCGGCAACGTGGCGACCGAGGACCTGGTGAATTTTTTGGAACGGCTCGGCATCGAAACGGGGGTGGATCTTGCGAAGATACTGACCATTTCACGAGGCATTCCAGACAGGTTGGGCGTACCGCTTTGCAGTCATCTGGCGTCAGGGACGCGGCTCTTGGATCCGTAAGCCTTCGGCTCCGGCAATTCGAGGCGTGGTCTTTGTTTGAATAAATATTTACATGAATATTTGAATGAAGGCCGAAAAAATTTTACATCTTTACGTATTTACATCTTTTTTATGTTTTACATTTTGAGGAGGTTTGTGTGATGAAAAAGTACGGGTTGGGTTTCATGTGGTGTTGTGTCGCGGCGTTGATCTTGGGAGTAACGTTGTCGTTGGGCGTCGCGGAGGCGGCGGAGTTCAGGCTCTCGAACCAATTCCCCGCGTCCCACCATATTTCGAAGGGGCTTGTCCTCTTCGCGGATAAGGTCAAGGAGTACTCGAACGGCGGGATCACGTGCAAGATTTTCGACTCCGCCCAGCTCTACAAGGACACGGAGATCGTGGAGGCGCTGCAGGACTCCCTGGTCGACACCGGGTTGGTGGCGACCAACAAGTGGTCGGGAATGATTCCGGCCATCGACATTTTCGAGATGCCCTTCGTCTTCAAAGACCTGAGTTCCATCAAAAAATTCCTGGACGCCGGCGCGGGCGAGGCGTTGGACAAAGAATTGGAGAGCAAAGGCGTTAAAAATCTTTTTTGGGTCGACTACGGCTACATTCAATTCTTCAACAACAGACGCCCGCTGACGAAACCCGCGGACATGAAGGGCCTGACCATGCGATCCTTCAGCGGCTCCGACGCCGAGACCCTGCAAAACCTGGGCGCGGCTCCCACGGTCATGAGCTCGTCCGAGATGTACATGGCGTTGCAGCGCGGGACGGTGGACGGCGCGACGACGGGAATGCCCGCCGCGATCTCCCGCAAGGTGCAGGAGGTTCAGAAGTACATGACCCTCGCCAACTACACCACGGCCCAGTTCGCGCTTCAGGGCAACATCCGGTGGTGGGAATCCCTCTCCGCTGGGGACCGGGACGCGATCATCAGGGCGGGAAAGGACGCCGAGGCGTGGGTCCGCGCGGTCATCGCCGACTCGGAGAACGAGGCTCAGAAGGCCATCGAGGCGGACGGGGTGGCAATCTACACCCTCAACGAAACGGAACGCAGGGAATTTCAGGAGGCGACGCTTCCGGTCCGCGAATCCTTCGTCAAAAAGACGGGCGACCTCGGTCGACGTCTGCTGGAAATGGCTCAGAACGCGGACTGACGTCCGAACCTGACGGTCGTTTTTGAGAATATGAAAACTGAGATATGAAAACACTGAGGTTATACGTCGAGAGATTCAACCTGGCGACGGGGTACCTGTGCGGGTTGGGCATTCTGGCGATGGGGCTCATTCTGGCTTACGAGGTCGTCTGCCGCTACTTTTTCGAGGCGCCCACGATCTGGGCGCAGGAGACGGCGGGTTACCTCTTCATGTGGACGATGCTGGCCGGGAGCGCCTACACGCTGATGCAGGGAAAGCACGTCCGCATCGACCTCATCTTCGAGCACCTTCCCCGGAAGGTGCAGTGTAAGGTGGACGTCCTGACGAGCCTCGTCGGCGTGGCGTTCTGCGCGATGGTGAGCTGGCAGGCCTGGGAGATGGTATCCGCTTCCCTCAGGTTCGGCAAAGTCTCTGCGACGCTCCTGCGGGTTCCGATGTGGATCCCGCAGTGTTCTCTGCTCCTGGGCTTCGTGCTCCTGACCTTTCAGTTCGCGTTCATCGTCGCGGACAGGCTTCAGGCTCTGAGGTCCCTGAAGCCCGGTCCGCAAACCGGAGGTGACGCTCGATGAGCGGGTTCGTGCTGGTTACGCTGCTGCTTCTTTTCGTGCTGTTCCTTGGCCTGCCTGTGGCCTTTTCGCTGGGCGTGACGTCGGTCGTGCTCATTTTGCAGTTCTCGTTTCCGATAAAGCTTGTCGCCAACACGATCTTCACCTCCATGGACAGCTTCGTCCTGATCGCCGTACCGCTTTACGTCCTGATGAGCCAGATTCTGCTGGACGGGCATATCGGCGACGACCTCTTCGAGGTCATGAACGCCTGGGTGCGCCACCTTCCGGGCGGGCTGGCCATCGCGACGATCCTGGCCTGCGCCTTTTTTGCGGCGATCACCGGCTCCGGAGCCGCGACCGCCGCGACCATCGGCATGGTGGCCTTTCCCGCCATGACGGAACGGGGGTACGACAAACGATTCACCCTCGGACTTCTGGCGGCGGGGGGGACCCTCGGCATACTGATTCCCCCGAGCATCCCCCTCATTCTCTACGGCTCGATCACCGAAGAGTCGGTCGGCAGGCTCTTCATAGCCGGCATCATCCCAGGGGTTCTGCTGGCGGGCATTTTTATCGTTTATGCCGTCTGGAGAAGCAAAAGGGGCGGCTTCACTTCGATGCCCCGAACCTCCTGGAGGGAGCGGCTCGACATCACCGGCAGGAACTTCTGGGGAATTCTCCTGCCGTTTCTGATCGTCGGCGGAATCTACTCCGGGGCCTTCACCCCGACGGAGGCCGCCGCCGTTGGGCTTGTCTACAGTCTCGCCGTCACCCTGTTCATTTATCGCACGATCCGCCTGCGGGACGTGCCGGGAATCTGCCTGAAATCGGTGGGCACGAGCTGCATGATCGCCATGGTCGTGGGCGGAGCCGTGCTCTTCGGACGCGTCATGACCATGCTGGAGATCCCGCAGAAGCTGACGGAGCTGATTATTGCCCGCAACTTCTCCCCGCTGATGTTCATCCTCGCCATGAACGCCCTGATGGTCGTCCTGGGGTGCATCCTGGAGACGGTATCGATCGTTCTGCTGACCATGCCGCTGGTCACGCCGCTGCTTGCGGTTCTGCACATCGACCCGATCTGGTACGCCATCATTCTGACAGTGAACATGACGATGGCCCTGATTACGCCTCCTGTCGGAATGAACCTCTACGTCATCAACGGCCTGAGGGACGACATCACCATGAAGGACGTCATCGCCGGAGTTTTGCCCTTCGTCGTGCTGATCTTCCTGTTCCTGATCCTGACCGTCGCGTTTCCGGCGATGAGCACCTGGCTGCCGTCGATCATGTGACGCCCTGCCGAGATGTCGCAAGGGTTATATCAGCAGTTGTTCCAAAATTTACAGAACGGCGACGAGGTCGTCCTGGTTACGCGCTCTCGCCCCGACGGCCTCGTCAAAACGCTGCACGCCGGAACCTTTCCCGCCGAAGGGGCGCAGGAGCGAAACGCTTACCCCGCGTTAAAGGACGCGCTGCGCGTCGAAAAAAACGGAGAAGAAGTCACGATCGTGGAGTGTTTTCTGCCCCCGCCGCGCCTGATCATTTTCGGCGGGGGGCATATCGCCGTGCCGCTGTCTCTGATGGGCGCGATGCTGAAATTCGACGTGACGGTTTTTGACGACAGGCCGTCCTTCGCCGGCAGGACGCGTTTCCCCGGCGCCGCGGAGGTCATCTGCGACAGTTTCGAGAGGGTGGCGGAGCGCCTGACGATCCGCAAAAACGATTATGTCGTTATCGTGACGCGGGGCCACAGGCACGATCAGGAGTGCCTGCGCGCCGTCCTGAACGGGGAGATTCCCCGCTATATGGGAATGATCGGTTCGAGGCGCAGGGCGGCCATTGTACGCCGACAGATGGCGGAGGAGGGTTACGCGCCGCTGATGGAGCGGTTGCATTCGCCCATTGGCCTGCCCATCGGCGCCGTGACGCCGGAGGAGATAGCCGTTTCCATTCTGGCGGAGGTGCTGCAGGAAAAGCGCAGGAATCCGGGCGATTTGGACGCCGGCGCGTCGCGGGACGACGGGAAGCGTTACGCGGATATGGACGTTCTGCAATGGCTCGCCCGGGCGGAAGAAAACGGCGGGGAGGGCGAAAACGTCGCGATCGTAACGGTGTTGTCGACCCGAGGATCCACCCCAAGGGAAGCCGGCGCTAAAATGGTGGTCCTCCGCGACGGGCGCGCCGTGGGCAGCATCGGAGGCGGCTGCGCCGAGGCCGACGTGACGCGGGACGCGCGGGAGATCCTTCGAAGCGGCGGTCACTGCTTCAAAACCGTCGATCTGACCGACTCCGCGGAGGACGACGGCATGATGTGCGGCGGCGTGATGGAGGTCCTGATCGAGGCCGTCCAAACCGGAAAAGCCTCCGCGTAGGG
>JAISSA010000122.1 GCA_031273365.1 Synergistaceae bacterium | reverse complement strand
TTCTCAAAACCAGCCTGTCACTCCTGACATTCACTTCCGCTTCTGTTCCTCCAGGTATTCCGCGACCGCGTCGTTACCCACCATACGGGCCAGCTCCAGCGGGGTTTTTCCGGCGAACTTCCTCTCTTCTTTCACCTGGGCTTTGTCCGCTGAAGCGGCCATGGTCATGCCGAGAACAGAAGCGCCGTCTCCGGTGCTCCGCGCGTCGGCGTCCGCCCCGGCCTCGATCAGCAGCTTCGTCACGGCCGAAAAATCGACGGGAGGCTTGCGTGTTGCGCCGGACAGCGCGAAGACATCTCCGGCACGCTCCGTTCTCTCCCTGAACGAGCCTCGGTTGTTTTCGTGTTCCATGGCGATGAGCCCCGTCGCCATATGCAGGGGGGTAAACCCCTCCGCCCGGACGTTTACGTCCGCTCCCGCATCCAGAAGGACCTCGACATCCCTGTAGTGCCCATACATCGATGCGCACCAGAGCGCGGACGCGCCGTCGTTCGTCCGGGCGTTGACGTCGGCTCCGGCGGCCAGAAGCATCTTCAGGATCACGGCGCTGTCCGGGTTGCCGCCCACTGAAGCCGCGGAGAGCAGAGGCGTCATATCGGCGTGACCGTCCTTCGCATTGACGTCCGCCCCGGCGTCGAGCAGAATTTTCACAGCCTCGGGGTTTTTTTGTACCCATATCATCAGGGGAGTCCAGCCCGACGCGTTCTGGACGTTTACATCCGCGCCCGCGTCGACCAGCATCCTCACGAGCCGAGTTTCCGCTTTGGGGAAAAAACCCGACGCCAGGATCCCCGCAAAGATCAGTGGAGTCTCCAGCCCATAGCGGGCGTTGACGTCGGCTCCGGCGGCCAGCAACATTTTTACGACTTGGGGATCGAGGCTGAGGGCGAGGAACAAAGGCAGTGGGTAGTATTGGCTCCGGGCGTTGACGTCGGCTCCGGCCTCGATGAGGGCCGATATCACTCCGTGGTCAAATACGGGCGCCTCGGCCGGGCCACTTTTAAAACCGTCTCCGTCGATGACGATATCCCCGTAAAAATACGGCTTCGGCCTGCGGGCGGCCTTCCTCATGACCAACAGCGCACGCTGCAGGGGCGTCGTCCCGGTCCGGTCGGGGACGTTCACGTCCCGTCCGGCGGCGATGGCTGCCTGGACCCCGACGACGTCGTCGCTTTCGATCATTTGGAAAAACAGATCGTCGTCCGCCGCGAGAGCCGGGGAAGGAGCCACACAAAACATAAAAATCATGATCGGGAAAAGAGCGATTCTCCGAAGTGCCGGTATAAACAAAAACACGAGCTTCACGTTCAAACCCCCTCGGTTAAGTCAACGGGGACAGTAACCGCGGGGCTCCGCCCCTCGGCAAAAGCCCCGCAGGGGATTTTTCTCAGTCCCCTGACCCCTGAAAATTTCTCCTTAAGTTGTGGACATTGGTCATATTTTTCTAAAATTTACAGGATACTGCCGGGAATTCCCATGTTCAGCCATCGCACGACCCTGCCCAGAATTTCCAGGTATTCGATCTCGTCCCTGTCGATCCAGGTGGAGCGGAAATCGCTGTTGGCGGGGCGCAGTTCGACCCTGCCGTCTTTATAGAAGACAACGCCCTTCACCGAACAGCGGTCGTTCCATTTGACATAGGCGATGTCCCCGCTGCGCACCTCGAGGTTCGGATTGACGAGAATCAGACAGCCGTCGCTGATGTTGGCCCCGACCATGCTTTCTCCCTCCACCCGCACAAAATAGGGTTTTTGGGGCCTCACAGGCCCGCCGGTCTCGCGCTCGGGCCACGGCATCCACTCCTTCACCTCCGCGGCGTCCTCCCAGCTGAATCCGTTCCCCGCGCAGGCCTCCTGAGCGAGGACGGGAAGGCAGAGCTGTGAAGGGATCGTCGGCTCCGGTTCGTACTCCGGGCCCGATTCCCCGTCCAGCAGGTACGACATGCTGACTCCCAGAGCGTGGGCAATTTTTCGCTTCATTTCGTCCCGGATGCCGATGCTCCCGTTTTCGTAGCGATACAGAGTATTGGGGGCTACGCCGATCAGGCGGGCAAATTCGGGGCGTTTCATCCCCATGCGTTCTCTTTTTATCCTGATTTTCTCTCCGGCCTCCAGCATCTTCTTCTACCCTCTATCCTCTGTTCCCCTGAACGGGTACAAAAAATCCGGCCTCTCAGGAGGCCGGAAAATTCCCCCGGCGTCAGATATGCGAAGCGGTTTCGTACGGCCAGGCGGACATTCCGCCCTCGAGCACCACGGATTTCGTGTATCCGTAACGTTTCAGCATCGCAGCGGCGCTCCACGCCCGCACGCCCGCGCGACAGACGACGACGATCTCCCGATCCCGGGGAAGTTCCTCCATCCTGGTCCTCAGGTCGCCCAACGGGATGTGACGCAGTTCTCCGGCGGGAAGCACGCCGAAGCGCTTCAATTCTTTTGCTTCGCGCACGTCCAGGACGATGAAATCCTCGTTTCGAGCGACTTTCGCCATCAGCTCCGTCGGGGAACACCCCGGCATCAGGCCGCCCATTTTGTTGCGCAGCGCGTTGGCCGCGTGAGTGACGGGATCCAGAGCCGAGGAGAAGGGAGGCGCGTAGGCGAGGTCGGCGTCGGCCAGGGCGTCGACGGTCAGTTTCCCCTTGATTGCGGTAACGACGACGTCCAGACGCTTATCGACCCTTCCCGGCCCCGCCATCTGAGCCCCGAGAACGCGACGCGTCGACGCGTCCGCCACCAGACGGATGTACAGCATGGCGGCGTTCGGCATAAAGCCCGGAAGGTCGGGGTTGGAGGTCAGGACAGTCACAGGCTTGAAACCCGCCTCCCTGGCGGCCTCGAAGGTCAGGCCGGTTCTTCCGACGCTCCAGTCGAAAACGCGGGCGATCGTCGTGCCCTCGACGCCCGTGAAGGGCGTTTTTCTCGTACCAGGATGCACAATGCCGGCGATATGGTCGGCGATCACCCGGCCGTGCCGATTGGCCGTGGAGCCCATGGGCTGCCATACGGGCTTTCCCGTCAGAACGCTGCGGTTTTCCACGCAGTCGCCGCCCGCGTAGATATCCGGGTCGGAGGTACGCATGAACCTGTCGACCCGGATGCCTCCGGCCCCGCCGATTCGAAGCCGCGCGCTTCGCGCCAGCTCGAGGTTGGGACGGACGCCTGCGGCAACGACGACGATATCCGCCTCGATTTTCCGCCCCCCGGTCACGACCTCGCGCACCCTGTCGTCGCCCGCGATGGCCGTAACACGCTCCCCTCCGTAAAAGGCCACGCCGTTTTTCGCCATGCAGGTTTGCAGCATTCTGCCGAACTCCGCGCCTGCAACGGCCGCAAGGGGATAGGGCAGGACGTCGATCAGCGTCACCTCCAGCCCTCTGTTTCTGAACGCCTCCGCCGTTTCGACGCCGACCAGACCGGCTCCGACGACAACGGCTTTTCGAAGATTTTCTCCTGCCCCCGCCTCGTGTATGGCGATCGCGTCCCGAAGGGTCCAGAGGGCGAAGACGTTGCCGAGGTCCATGCCCGGCACGTCGAGGCGAATCGGGGACGCGCCCGTGGCGATGACCAGTTTGTCGTAAGGAAAGACCTTCGTCGTCCCGTCGGCGAGGACGTTGACCGCAACCTGTCTGTTCTTTCGGTCGATCGACGTGACCTCGTGTCCGGTCAGCGCGTTCGTAAAGGCGTAATTCCCAAAATAATCCGCGTCTCTCGCCGGCCCGAAGCCCATGTGCGTCAGCCCCGTCCGCTCCTTTATCTCCCCTCCGATGTAGAAGGGAAACCCGCAGTTCGCGTAGCTGAGGTCGCCGCCCCGCTCCAAAAGGGTGATCTCCGCCTCGGGACAGACGCGCGACAGACGCGCCGCCGTCTTCGCTCCACAGGCAACTCCGCCGATAATAACGACTTTCATGCTGTCCGATTCCTCCAGGTTACAGGCCTTATATTTTGCATTGCTTTTAAAGCAATTTCTCTTCTAAATCAATCCCTCTTCGTTCAGGATCCCGATCACCTGTCGGACGGAGTTCGCGCAGACGGAGGTGCATTTGTCGTCGTGCCCGCCGTCTTTGATAAACTGCTCGAAGTCCCCGGGATCGCTGAGGTCGTAGGAGCGGCCCAGCAGCTTTCGATGAATGCCGTGACAGTCGGCGGACCCATAGGCGTCCTGGAACGCCTCCACCAGTTTTTTGCTCATCGCCAGGCACGGAGGACGCCGCCCGGCGGAATCGGGGAAGTCGTCATACGGACGTCCCCTGAAACAGGACAGAGCCATCACCCCGCCGACCAGGGCCCCGCACGCGTGACCCGTGCGCCCCAGCCCGCCGGCCAGCCCCGTCGCCGCCTGAAAGACGTCGTCTCCGACGTGCCCGATGGTCTCCCGGATCGCCGCCAGAACGACCTGCGCACAGCCGCCGTACTCCCGCTCGTACTTCCACGCCAGTTCCGCCGCTCTTTCGATGGTCTCCTTCAGCGCAACGCTTTCCATATAAGCTCCTCCTCGTGATCCTGACTTGCGCCCCAACCGCGGGGTTTCGCTCCCCGTTAATTTTCCTCTTTACAGTGTTCCTCTTTCTGATATTCCTCCGAGGGGTGCGTTTTTTCGTCCTGTTCGTCCGACAAAGGAGGAAGGACGTTCTCCCCGCTGCCCATCAACACGGCTATCGGCCTCAGCGTGGAGACGTTTTCGCAGACGATCTTGATGATGGAGGCTATGGGAACCGACAGCAGCGCGCCGGGGATTCCCCAGATCAGACCCCAGAGCAGCAGGGAAAGGAGGATGACGACGGGACTCAGCCCCAGCCGGTCTCCCACCACCTTCGGAGTGATGACGTTGCCGATGGTCACCTGTATTGCGCCAAGCAGAAGCAGGACGATGGCCGGCCTGACGAAGCTCGGCGAAAACTGCAGCGCGGCCATGAGAACGGGCGGAATCGTCGCGATGATCGATCCCACCGTCGGGATGAAGTTCAGGAGAAACGTCAGAACGCCCCAGCCCGCGGCCAGCTCGACCCCCATGAGCTCGAGGGCCAGCCACGCGCAGGCCCCCGTCGCAAGACTGATCAGGCACAGGGTTCCAAGGTAACGGCTGATCTGGTCCGTCACGGAACTCATGATCTTTTTGATTCGGGTGGCGCTGGATCCGGAGAAGGCCCGATCGATCTTGTTGTTCAGAAAGGGCGCCTCGAGGAGCATGAACATGAGGAACACCATGGTGAGAACGAACTTGCTGGAGAGGGCAAAGGCGATCTCGGAGATATTGCGCAGGTAACGCCCCAGAATGTCCATCCAGCTTATGCGGGGCAGGCTTTCAGGCGGAATCTGCAGCGCCTTCATGATGGAGAAGGTCATATCGTTGAGCTTCGAGTAGTACTCCGTGAACGCCCGGTTGAACGCCACGATCTGCGAGGTGAAAAAGTTGATGCCGATCACGCAGAGGCTGAAAAAAACGGCAAAAACAAGAATGACGTTCAGTATCTGGGGCAGCCTGATCGTCCGGCCCAGGTTGATGACGGGCCGGAAAACCTGCAGCATAAACCACGCGATGACCAGTGGGATAAAAACGCCGCTGGCCAGCGTCAGAACCATACCCATCGCAATGGCGGACAACAGAGCGACAAGCGCCAGTAAAACCCTTATGTTCATCCCGACATCTCCCCTTCCGTGACAGTTCAGGAGAGCATTTTGGACAACCGCACGCGACAGGCGTCCAGGACAACGGCGGTTACAATAATGAGCCTCTTACTTTGCAATGTAATCACCTCAACGACATATGATTATAACAGATTGCGCCCGAAAGCAGGCCCGCAGGCTCCCCACTTGTCATGGCTGCCATTATAAAGGCTGAATCTTCCCAAAGGTACCTGAAGGATCGCGATAAATCATACGCCATAATAAGTCATATACAATTTTGATACGTGTACGAGAGGTTTTTTCCTGATCGAAAATCACGGCGCCCCACATCGGCCGAAGAGAGCCCGGACCGTCTCCGTGAGGCTCTCCTGAAATAGATGATATGGAAAATAGATGAATGGAAAATCACAAACTTTGCCCCTTCGGGACACCCACTGTGTTATATTTTACCATGCGGGAGCTGCGGCCTGCGGTTTCATCGGCGGGCCTGCGCCGCACAGACTGAAGGGGGTATTTTCATGATGAGGGCAATAACGAACGTGCTGCAGGAAAATTTCGAGAGAAACTGGAAACTTTTGGACCGGATTATCGACGTCTGCCCGGACGCGGTCTGGGGCAAAAAGGCGGGAGGGTTCGTGTTCTGGCAGCAGCTTTACCATTGCTTTTCGGCCGTGGATTTCTTTCTGATGCCGAAGGACGGGAGCCCGAAGCCCGGTCCATGGGGCGCGGACGTCGCCTCGTTCAAGGCGGAGCCCACGGTAACGCCCACAAAAGATGAGCTCCGGGCCTGGTCGGCCGCGCGAAAGGCCGACGTGAACGCGTGGCTCGCCCCCCTCGACGACGCGGACCTCTTTCAGCTTCACGAGGGGTTCAGCGCCCGATGGGGCGATCCGATGGGCAACGTGGCGGTGCTGGTGACCCTGTTGGGGCACCTTTCCTACCACATCGGGCACTGTGACGCCATCCTCCGCGACAACGGCGGAAAGGGCGTCATGTAGCCGGCAGACAACATCGAACCAGCGTCAACAACATGGGGCTCCGCCCCATACCCCGCAGGGGACGCGTCCCCTGACCCCATTAATTTTTATCGGTTGTTATTGACAAGGTAGCAAATGATTGATAATCGAACAGGAGGCCGATCATCAATCGAGCGGCCTCCTGTCGTCGTACGTCGGATTCTGCATGGAAACTCCCCGGTTTATTTAAACCGGTCATCTCCTCATCAGATTTTCACGTCGATGATGGCGGTCACCCCCACGCCCTGAACGCGCCGAAACTGTTTCAACGGGTTCAGGGAGTCGATGGGGATCAGGATTTTGATGCGGATGCCCTTGAAGGACGTCTCGAGCTGGGCGACGGCCTGCGTCGCGTCCACGGCCGACTTCGACGCCCCTCCGACCTGCGCGGCCCCGATGTGGGCTCCGTCCCCCATGGAGACGATGGGGACGACTTTGGTGGTCCCCTCCAGCCGGGCTCCGCTGTTGAAGGTCACGGTGTTGATGAAGTCGTTGACGGGCCCCGCGATGGCCGTCACAATGGCCCCGCCTCCGACGATCAGCGCGCCTTTTTTTAAAACATCCTTCAGGTCAATCGCTCCGGCGGCCCCCGGAACGCACAGACACAACAAAACTGCCAGAACCATCGATACGCAACGTTTCATCAGACACTTCCCCTTATCAATTTGCCCGTTCATGTTCAGGGGAACAGAGCCTCTCCCCCGAACGTGAACGCTTACCCTGGACGAATACCCGC
>JAISSA010000110.1 GCA_031273365.1 Synergistaceae bacterium | reverse complement strand
GTCTGCGCGATGGACGTGATGGAGAAGCTGTCGATACTGGCGGACGCGGCGAAGTACGACGTTTCCTGTTCATCGAGCGGTTCGAACCGCTCCGGCAGGCCGGGCGGCCTGGGCAACGCGTACAGCGCCGGCATTTGCCACACCTGGACGGACGACGGGCGGTGCGTCTCTCTCCTGAAGATGCTGCTCACCAACGATTGCGTTTACGACTGCGCCTACTGCGTCAACCGACGCAGCAACGACCGCCCGAGGGCGACGTTCACGCCGCGGGAGGTCGCCGACCTCACCATCAACTTTTACCGTCGAAACTATATCGAGGGGCTCTTCCTGAGTTCCGGGGTCCGGCGCAGCCCCGACGACACGATGCTGGACCTGATTCGGGCCGTCCATATCCTGCGCAGCGAATATCGCTTCCACGGCTACATCCATGCCAAGGCGATCCCCGGCGCGTCGCCCGAACTGACGGAGCAGCTTGGACGACGGATCGACCGGATCAGCGTCAACATCGAACTGCCCACCGAGCGGAGCCTCAGCCTCCTCGCTCCGCAAAAGACGAAGCGGGCTATTTTTGCGCCCATGAATTTCATCAGCGGACGCCTCGAAGAGCGCGCTCAGGAAAAACGGCCGGCCCTTCGCGCGCCGCGTTTTGCCCCGGCCGGTCAGACCACGCAGCTCATCGTCGGCGCGACGCCGGAGACGGACTGGAACATTTTGCGCCTGTCCGAGGGGCTTTACGGCCGGTTCGGCCTGAAACGCGTCTATTACTCCGCCTACCTGCCGGTGAATGAGGATAAAAACCTGCCTTCGCTGAGGACCGCCCCGCCGCTTCTGCGGGAGCATCGCCTCTATCAGGCCGACTGGCTGCTGCGTTTTTATGGATTCAACGCGAACGAAATACTGGACGAGCGCAACGCCTCGCTGGACGAGGAACTGGACCCCAAGTCCTCGTGGGCGCTGCGCAACATGCACCTTTTCCCGATGGACGTCAACCGCGCGGACTACGAGCAAATTTTGCGCATCCCCGGCATCGGGGTGAAGTCCGCGCGTCGCATCGTCGTGGCGCGACGCGCCCGACGCCTGAGGCACGAGGACCTGAAACGGCTGGGCGTCGTCATGAAACGGGCCACGCATTTCCTGACCTGCGACGGAAGGGCGGAGGGCAGCGTCTCCTCCGCCAAGCGCCTGCATTTTTTGCTGTCAGAAAAACAAAAACCCCTTAGACAGCAGCTTTATTTGCCTTTCGACCCGGGCGATTTTCACGATATTTCGTCATGATCTACATTTATGACGGCACGTGGGACGGCCTGATGTGCCTGATCTACAAAACGGCGGAGGACGGGGCCGTGCCGGAGGAGATTCTCCGGCACGAGGGAACGCAGGGCCTTCTGTTCGAGGCGGTCCGGGTCGACAACGATCCGCGCGTCGCCGAAGCGACGGCCGCGCTGCTTCGACAACGCGTGTCCGGGCCGATGTGGGCCGACGTCTGGTTTGCGCTGCTCTCGGACGACGGGGCGGACCTGGCGATCTGGCACACGCTGGAGCGCGCGTGGAATCGGGGACGTCAGGCGGAGCTCGACCTTGTCGATCCCTGCATCGACGCCGTGCGCAGGGCGGCCCGGCATACGGGCGGAGAGTACAATAAATATCTGGGAGTGACCCGTTTTAAGGACGTCGGCGGTGGCCTGTACGCGCAGGTGGAGCCGGACTGCGACATCCTGCCCCTGCTGGGACGGCATTTCGCGAGCCGCCTCTCCGACCGGAGCTGGATGATCCACGACCTCCGGCGCGGCCGCGCGGCGGTTTATGATGGAAAGGACTGGCGCCTCGCGGACGTGGAACTTTCCCGCGTGCCGCAGGCGACGCCCGAAGAAAAACAGTATCAGGAGCTGTGGCGCGAGTTCTATCGGGCCACGACGACGCGTCAGCGCCTGAATTACAGGGTCCAGCGCACCCATATGCCCAAAAAATACTGGAAACACCTGGTGGAAAGCCCCGGAGAATCGCGATAAACCCGCACCATGACCCCGTTCATTTTTTCCGCCACTTTCGAGCGCCCGCAACGTGCCGCGGGTATGGGACCGACGGGCATTTCTCAATTTGCCGGTTTTTGTCGTGGGGTCCCCATACCTGCGATCTTCACACTTGACTAAAAGGCTCAACGAAGCTATCCTGACAACAATTTACTGTAATTTATCGATAGGACTACTGATTATTAGCTGACATTTTAAGGTAGTAGCGTTAATTCATGCTAAAGTAATTCATAATAAAGTATTTCATAATAAAAGAATAAATGGGTGTTACAGAGGCGCCCCTCATAAATTCGCCGGATTCCGGTTAAAACAGGTAAGCGTTCGAGCTCACAAAAACAGGTGTCGATAATTGCAAGAGGACATTTTGATCGGAAAACTGACGTATCCGTTCAGGGAGAGGGGCGGCGAGCCCCAGGGGGGCGGATGAGCGCTGCCTCCATGTGGTGAAATCGATATTGAGAGGGAATCGACGTCAGAGAGGGAGAGGTTTTGCCCTCGAAGAAGTTTGCCCTCAAATTTGAAGGAGGTCGTTACGTTGGGCAGTGATTCAGGAAACGTGCAAAAACGGGAACAGTGGGGCAGTCGTGTGGGTTTCATCCTTGCGGCTGCGGGGTCGGCCATCGGGCTGGGAAATATCTGGCGTTTTCCGTACCTCGTGGGGAAAAACGGCGGAGCGACGTTTATTCTGGTTTACCTGATCATCACCGTTCTCATTGGCCTGCCGGTCATGCTGGCGGAGTTCGCCATCGGTCGCGCGGCGCAGAAGTCGCCCGTGGCCGCGTTCGGCGCACTGAAGGTCAATCCCTTCTGGTCCGTGATCGGATGGATGGGGACTATCGCGGGCGGGTTTCTGGTGCTTTCCTATTATAACGTCATCGGAGGCTGGACGATCCGGTATATGATCGCGTCGTTCACCGGGCTTATGGACGCCGCCGCCACGGCCGACCAGTCGGGCGCCTTTTTCGGTTCTTTCATCGGAAAGCAGGCGGAGGTCGTCCTCTTTCAGGTTGTCTTCATGGCCGTGTCGATGTTCATCGTGCTGGGCGGAATCGGCAAGGGCATCGAGCGGGCCTGCAAGGTCATGATGCCGTTGCTTTTCATCATCGTGCTCGTCCTGATCGCCCGATCCGTGACGCTTCCCGGGGCGGAGGCGGGGCTTGATTTCTACCTGAATCCCGACTGGAGCAAACTGGAGGATCCGACGCTGTACCTGGACGCGCTGGGGCAGAGTTTCTTTTCGCTTTCTCTGGGGTTGGGCATCATGATCACCTACGGGAGCTACCTGGGTAAAGACGAGCGCCTTCCGTCGGCGAGCCTGTGGACGGCGGGGCTGGACACCCTGATCGCGCTGCTGGCGGGTTTCGCCATCTTCCCCGCGGTGTTCGCCATGGGATTCGAGCCGGGCGCGGGCGTCGGGCTGACCTTCATCACACTGCCCGCGGTGTTCGCAAAAATGCCGGGCGGCACGTACGTTTCATTCCTGTTCTTCCTGCTTCTCTTCTTTGCCGCCGTCACGTCGGCGATGTCTCTCATGGAGGTCGCCACGACCTTCGCGATAGAAAAGTTCAGCCTCAGACGAAGCGACGCCGTATGGCTCATGGGCATCATCATCATCCTGCTGGGCGGATACTCCTCTCTCTCCCTGAGCGGGCCCCCCAAGATCACCATTATGGGTAAAAGCAAAGACTTCCTCGACGCGGTGGATTATCTCTGCAACAACGTTTTCCTGCCGGTGGGATCCCTTCTCGCGTGCGTCTTTGTGGGCTATGTCTGGCTCGAACCGGCCAAAAAGGAGCTGACCAGCGACGGAAAGTTCGCGTTCCCCTGGATGGGGGCCTGGACGTGGTGCGTGCGCGTCATCTCTCCCCTCGCCATCATCTATATCTTCTACATGGGCCTGGCCTGGTAGGAATTAATTCGCGGGGCGGAAGTTTCCCCCGCCGCGTCAAATCACGAAGAAACCGGGCAGGAGGCCGGACCGCCGAAAGGAGGCTCCGGCCTCCTGCTTGATTGAATATGCAATAAACCTCTGTTGGGCAAAGAAGAGCGGGTGGACATTTCTGCCCCTGTCGAAGCGGCTCAAGGCAAATTTTTATTATTTTTTAAGCAATGTCAACAGCTTAAGCGAAACTATGGGGCTCTGCCCCCCGGCAAAAACCCCGCAGGGGCCTTAGGCCCCTGACCCCGTTAATTTTCTTCCTTAAGTTGGTGACATTGATTTTTTAAGGCTTCCGAGAATTTCCAGGGCGAACGACCGGGAATGCCGCTCTTTTTCCGCGTCCATAAAAATGGACTGATATCCCAAATCCCTTTCCGCCAGCATTCCCAGATACTGAAGCTGCGAGTGCTTGCAATATCTTCTGATGCCTTCCTCGAAGAGATCTGCGCCTTTCTCAGGTCTGTACCCGCAGGTCACAACAAGCGCTGTCTTTTTCCCCGCCCAGAGAGCGGGGCCTCTGGCGTCGCCGTAATACTTGTTCATCCCGTACACCAGACGATCCAGCAGGGCCTTCATCGGCGGAGTGCAGTACCACGAATAAATCGGGGTTGCCAGAACGATCAGGTTGCAGGCAAGGAGTTTGTCGAAGATTTCCCCCACATCGTCGCGGCAGGGGCAGCCGAAGATCGACCAGTCCTTCTGACAGGTACGACAGGCGGTACAGGGCTGTATCTTTTTGTCATAAAGCCATATCAGTTCTCCCTGAACATGATGAAGCGCCAACTCTTCCATAAATGGTTTTACGAGTTCCACAGTGTTTCCAGTCTTTCTCGGACTGCCCATGAGTACGTTATATTCCACAACTACCACCCCCTGCGCGTCCGGAACAAACCATCTGAAGCAAACCATCCGGAACAAACGACCCTGAATTTTCATCCGGTCTTTTCGACCACGATCCAATTTATCATATTTATCATAGCATTCCATGCAACCCGCATTCGCTGATGGCATGTGCTCGACGCCAGCCTGCGGATTTGGGGAATCCGCGGCTCTTGCCCCGCCGTGGATTCGGCATTAAAATGTATCCTTTAAAAAGCAATTTATCATGGAGGTTAAGTAAAGTATGAGCAGAGTCTATAATTTTGCCGCCGGTCCGGCCGTTTTGCCCCTGGAGGTCCTGCTTCGGGTTCAGAGGGAAATTCCCGACTGCGGAGGCGCCGGCATGTCCGTTCTGGAGATGAGTCACCGCTCCAAAATATTCGAGGAGATCATCGGCCAGGCGGAAAAGCTTTTCCGTGAGCTTCTGGGCATCCCCGAAAATTATCACGTTCTTTTCGTCCAGGGCGGCGCGACCCTGCAGTTTTCCATGGTCCCCATGAACCTCATGCGCCGTTCAAAAAAGGCGGATTACGTCGTGAGCGGACATTTTGCCGAAAAGGCCGCCGGGGAGGCGCGAAAATTCGGCAGCGTCGCCATCGCGGGCTCTTCTGAAGATCGAAAATTTTCGTATATTCCGTCCCTTTCGGCCACGTCCTTCAGGCCGGACGCGGACTACGTCCACATCACGTCCAACAACACGATATACGGCACGCGTTTTCCTTCCTTTCCCGATACCCCTTCCTTCCCCGATACCGGCGCCGTGCCGCTCGTGGCGGACATGAGCTCCGGCATCCTTTCCGAGGCGCTGGACGTCTCCCGGTTCGGCCTGATATACGCCGGCGCGCAGAAAAACATCGGCCCCGCCGGACTCTGCATTGTCGTCGTCCGTAAGGACCTTGTCGGCTTCGCGGGCAAAGAGACCCCGGTCATGCTGGATTACCGGAGTTACGCGGACAGCGCTTCGCTTTACAACACCCCGCCGACCTTTGCGATCTACGTCGCGAAACTGGTGTTCGAGTGGCTCAGGGACAAAGGCGGGCTGTCGGCCATGGAGAAGCTCAACCGGGAAAAAGCCGCGATTCTTTACGACTGCCTCGACGGTTCTTCCCTGTTCAAAGGCGCTGCGGACCGGGAATTTCGTTCCCTGATGAACGTGACGTTCGTGCTGCCGAACGAGGAGCTGACGGCTGCGTTCCTGTCCGAGGCGTCCGCCGCGGGCCTCGTCAACCTGAAGGGACACCGGGCCGTCGGCGGAGTACGGGCCAGCATCTACAACGCGATGCCCGTCGAGGGCGTCGTCGCGCTGACGGATTTCATGAAGCGCTTCGAAGTCGCGCACAAAATTCGATAAGGACGCGGCCATGTTCAATATTCTGACCCTGAACAGCATCGCCAGACGCGGCCTGAACGAGCTTCCTCCGGCCGGCTTTACCATCGCGGACGACCTCCCGGCCCCGGACGGCATCCTTGTCAGGAGCGCCTCCATGCTGGATGCGCCGATGAACGACGCCCTTCTGGCCATCGCCCGCGCGGGAGCCGGGTACAACAACATCCCCGTTGCCCGCTGCTCCGAGGCCGGCGTCGTGGTCTTCAACACGCCCGGGGCCAACGCCAACGCGGTCAGGGAACTGACCCTGGCCGGCCTGCTGCTTTCCTCGCGCAAAATCGTGGAGGGCGTCAACTGGACGCGGGAATTGAAGGGCGTTGCCGATCTGGCCGGGCGCGTCGAAAAGCGCAAGGCGGATTTCGCGGGCCCCGAACTGGCCGGGAAAAGGCTGGGCGTCGTCGGGCTCGGCGCGGTGGGGGTGGAGGTCGCCAACGCCTGCAAGGCCCTCGGGATGACCGTCGTCGGCTACGATCCCTATCTGTCCGTCGACGCGGCCTGGGCGCTGTCCCGCAGCGTCATTCGGGCGGTGGACCTCAACGGCCTGCTCGGCAGCAGCGATTACGTCACGCTGCACATCCCCCTGATGGACGCGACCAGGGGGATGATGAACGGAGACATGCTGGGCCGAATGAAAAAAGGCGCGCGTCTGCTCAATTTTTCCCGCGGCGAAATTGTGGACGACGCGGCGGTGCTCGAGGCGCTGCGGACCGGTCGCCTGTCGTGTTACGTCACGGATTTCCCGACGGACGACCTCGTCGGCGCGGAGGGGGCGCTCGTGCTTCCCCACCTCGGCGCGTCCACGCCCGAGGCCGAGGAGAACTGCGCGGTCATGGCCGCCCGGCAGCTCAAAGACTACCTCGAGAACGGCAACATAAGGAACTCGGTCAACCTGCCCGACTGCGACAGCGGGCCGGTTTCCAGGCCACGCGTGACCGTCATCAACCGCAACGTGCCGAACGTCGTCGGACCGATCACGACCGCGCTGGCGAGCGCCGGCATGAATATCGACCACATGCTGAACAAAAGCAGAGGCGACTACGCCTACAACATCATCGACGTCGACAGCCCGTGCTCCGCCGCGACGCTGGGCGCGATCGCGGGGATCAACGGCGTCATAAGGGTCAGGCTCATCGAGGGCGGGGCCCGTCGATGAAAATGGATAAAAACCCGGACACGGCGCGCCGGAACTCCTTCATCTTCGACTTCGACTCGACGATCGTCGCCGTCGAAACCCTGGATACGCTGATCCGGCGGAACCTGAGCGGGGAGGAGGGGCGGCGGATCGACGACATCACGAGGCTCGCCATGAACGGAGAGATGGATTTCAGCGACTCGCTCGCCGCGCGCCTGCGCCTCGGGAGGGTGAGACGGGAGGACTTCGCGCGAATGGCCGGGGAGATCATGAACTTTCTGACCCCCGGGATGGAGGGCGTTTTGAAATTCCTTACCCGAAAGGGGCAGGCGCTGTTCATCGTGAGCGGCGGGTTTGTCGAGATTATTCGGCCGGTCGCCCAATTTTTCGACATCCCGGACGACCACTGTTTCGCCAACGAGTATATCGCGGACGCCGGAGGCCGCGTCGTCGGCGTCCGGGACGGGCCACCGGCCCGCGAGGGAGGCAAGAGCGAGATCGTCCGTCGCCTGAGGGAGCAAAATCGCCTGCCGGGCGTCGTCGTGATGCTCGGCGACGGCATGTCGGACTATCGGGTGTACGCCGACGGCCTGGCCGATCTGTTTATCGGCTGCGGCTTCAACGTCGCGCGCCCGAACGTGAAGGCCCGGTCCCCGATCTTCGTGGAAAGCGCCGCCGCCCTGCTCGCGCTCCTCTCCGGGCCCGCGCAGGCGCGGTGATTGCCCTTCAGGCGACAGTGCTGTAATATATTAGAATAAGCGGGATTTTGGGGGTAACATCCAATTTGAAGCTGACCCGGGATTACAGCGAACCAGGGGAGGAGGCGAAAGGTGAGAACGTTGAATTTCCCTGTCTTCATCGTGCTGGGGATATTGATATATTTCCTGTTTATCAGAAAATATCGTTCTGCAGGTCGCTGGAGGGCCCAAAAAGGTTCGATTCTTCCGGGTTGCCTGCTGCCCCTCCTCTGTCTTGTCGGCCTGATCGTTTTTATTGGCGCTCCCTATTCGGACGAGCTGCGCGCCGCAAAGAACCTCTATCTCTTTGTGCGGGATATCACGTGGGCTCTGTTTGATATGTCGCAGAACCTCAGTCTCGATAAAACTGGCTGGAATCGGGAAGACGAGGCGAAATTTGTCAAAGCCGAAGACCCTTCTCAAACAAGACTTCTCTATAATAGACTTGATGATTATGATTGGGTGCAGGAAAAAAAAGCAAACTTTAATTTTGGAAAAGAAACTATTATACTAAAAGTTTCGCGTACCCGGGTTCGTCCTGGAACAAAAGTCTCTTTTGAGGCAACTCCTTCTCCGGATACCCCAAAGATGTCCTTCTCGATTTTGCTTTCCTGTAGCCCCTACAGTCATACGACCTCGCTGAACCGTGCATGGCTGGGCTTTGGGAAAAAATACCGAGGCTCCTTTACGTTCAAAAAAACGGATTCGGGAGAGTTCCGGTTCTATATCAGCACCATGCCCCGGATTGATAAAAAAACAAAAGAGATGGTTTCGTATGAATCAAATGCCGTTTCGGTGTTTGTCGCGCCGGATCGCGATCAACTAACCGGCATCCGCCTGCAGGCCGCGCAATCCAGGAACATCGTAGCGACGGAGGGGTTTTCCGATCCTGTGAGCCTCATCGCGGACGGTAAGGATGGAACGATGTACAACATTTCGAGTCCGGGGCTTGGCACGATCTGGTCCGTCGATGACGAGAGTATAGCGGTCGTGAGTGACGAAATGTTTCATGGCGCGAAACAAACGATGGTGAAGGGGCTGTCCGCCGGAAAGACGACAATCCGTGCGTCGTATGAAGGCCTGCAGGCGGAGGCGTCATTACTCGTGTTCCGCCTGCAGACGAATTTTCCTCCCAGAATGATCCGCGATCCCAATAATCCCAACGGACCATCGATACCGGAACCGCCCCCTGTTCTCCCGGATCCTCCGCGGGCAATCAGCCTGCCCGATGGCGCGGTCGTGCGTAAAGGGGAAAGAGTGATCCTCGAAGCAACCTCTTTCGACGTATCGAAGGGACATAGCTTCAAGTGGAGCAGATGGGATGTTTTCATAGTGGACCCTGACGATAACGTTAGGGGGCCAGAAGTTGCGAATCTGAGACGCGGTAATAGCAATACAGCGGAATGGATCCCAAGAGGAACAGGGACTTTTGAATGGATAGTCACGTATTTTTATTCAGGGTCGGTTATGGATCCCATGTATTTTTATTTAAGGCCGGCTATGCCTCCCGTGGAGAGTATTCCTGTGCGTATTATTGTAGTAGAGTAACGGAAGATGGAGGCGCTAAAATGAAAAAAATTTTGATGTGGGCCCTTTTCATTACTTTTTTTGTCCGTTGTTTCTCATACCCTTCTGAAGCGGCTTTTGTCGAGAGTTCAAAGTTTTTAATTTGAAAACTCTAAAAACAAAGGCTTTCAGGTCGATTAGTATAATCTCCTCTGTTAACATATCACTCTAAAGGAGGTTGCCATCGACAGAAGGTAAGTCGACTGAAAAGCTTCCAGTATAAAGGAGAACAGGCAAATGCCAGGAAAGAAAAAAGAGGAATCCACTGTCGAACTGAACCCAACTTCTATTGAGGATGTACGTTTTGACGAACGCGATCTTGCGATTTTTTCCATCCCGGACATAAAGACGAGAATCAGCGTGGTACAAAATTATTTTTTCCCGCGCCTGGAGTTTCTGGTTCGAGATGTATTGGGCGTCATACAAAATATATATGAGATTAACCCGTATGAACGCATAAACTTTATTTATCGTCCCAGCAATAGAAAAACCGCGAAAAACAATATGGATTTTTTCGAGGCGTACGTTGGAATTTCCGGGAAACGACGCACCGATAGAGACCTGACAATCTTAAACAGAAAAGGGGTCCCGTACAAATTCCATCCATGCTATCTGTTTTTTGGTA
Organism: Synergistaceae bacterium; assembly: GCA_031273365.1. Classification (GTDB taxonomy): domain Bacteria; phylum Synergistota; class Synergistia; order Synergistales; family Aminobacteriaceae; genus JAISSA01. The sequence continues at coordinate 1,052 of JAISSA010000110.1, read as the reverse complement.
TAGATCCTCAGGGGACTATGTATGTGGAAATGCGGCCCTTTGTACTCTACGTAGATGATAGCACTCGTAATTCTTTTACGAACCTCGTGCGGAAGAATAAAGACCTTCTGGAACCAATACTTGCCTATTTTCACATTACGTACTCGGGTGCGTCTTCTTTTGTCCCTCTTATCCCAAGTCTTAAAACAGAACAATGGCCTTTTTTCAGGTCCTATCCTCCCGACCTGCCTGTATACTATTCTCATAATCTCTCCATTTTAGTGTGGTCCTTTATCGCTCTTTATCCTATCCTGGATTCGATTATCTCAATTGGAGAAGGGGAAGAGCCTCGTCTATCCGAATTGTTGAATAAACTCAGGAACTATTGGCTGGATCATTATACGGGAGATGCTGAAGACCCCGACAGGGAAGAAGAATCTCTCTCGTCGGATGATATCATCTCGACGTTGCCGGAACTGGACAGCTATAACTTCATAAGGGCCGGGGTGTGGTGGAACGTCCTGTCCAGAGATAACTGGACGTGCTGCTCCTGCGGGCGAACGCCCAAAGACGGCGTTACGCTTGAGGTGGATCATATTACCCCTCGTTCCCTGGGCGGAACAGATGAGCCAGAAAACCTGCAAACGCTTTGTAAAAAGTGCAATGTGGGAAAAAGCAATAAAGACAACACGGATTTGAGGCGGAATTTTAGATCATCTCGTTGACTCAAATATTTAAGGGGGTGAATGTCGGAACCGTTGTTTTGCCCATTGACAATGACGCTTATAAACCGGGAAACAGAGAAAATTTACAGAGAATCTGATCATTTGCAGGCACATGAGCAGGTTATTCGCCCTCTTTTTAATGTTTCCACAGAAGTATATATCCCGCATTCGTCAGGAGTCGAGATCGAAATAAACTTTTTCATAAAAGTCGAGCTCCTTCCAGGTAGGAGTACCCCGGAACGAAGCCCAGCATGTAACAGTAACAGTCCTCCGCCGTGTGACGGCGCACCACCTCGTCGGCGGAAAGCCCCGTGTGCGAGGCCACCCGTTCGAGGTCCGGCGCAAGGT
>JAISSA010000239.1 GCA_031273365.1 Synergistaceae bacterium | reverse complement strand
AGCCAATCTTCATAACGCAGGAAGGAAACATAATGCTCCAGCTTCTCCTTTGCGGCATCGGACAGCGCACTAATAGTCTTGTATAAATCCTGTCGTTCTGCGGTTTGTGTTGTCATAAGGGTTCTCCTTTCTGTGGCGTCAGGGCAAGCCGTTTCAGTGCCTCTTTGTCTGGAGCATTTCTTCAATGCACCGGAGCCTCTCTTTGACTCCCGAGCGGTAAAATTCTCTCCCCCTTCCCACTTTCATGATACTTTACCTTCATCGGTATAGATTATGTAATATTACTTATTGAATATGGAACGATATTCGTTAGCCTGGCAGGTGTGTATATTTATCCCGTCGGGAAGTAAACCCTGGGAAGCCTATATTGATCGGGATTTATATGCCCTGCAGGCGTTCGCAAAATTTACCGCCAGCCGGGGGTCGCCGTACAGGTGCAGGTGGGGGTAGCCCGCGTGGATCGTGGCGGGCAGATCGGGTAAACCGGGCAGGGACGTGTGAATGCCCTCCCATGTTCGCCCGTCGGGTTTGCCGATGCCGAACCCGTCGCCGTCGTCGGTGCTTTCGGAGTAGTGAAATTCGTGCCCGCGCCCGGTCCATCCCGCCGGCGCAAGGAGTCCCGCCTTTTTTGCCGTCAGTTCCACGTAGCCGAAGCGCACCAGGCGTCGGGTCATGCGGACCTCGCCCTGAAAGACGCCGCTCATCGGGAAAATGCCGTCGTCGGTGCGAATGGAGCGGCAGAGCGTCATGAACCCGCCGCACTCCGCCAGGGTCGGAAGGCCGCCCATCACCTGCCGGCGGAGATCGTCCAGCATCGTTCCGTTCGAGGCGAGGCGCGGCGCGTGCAGCTCGGGATAACCTCCGCCGAGGTACAGCCCGTCGAGTTCTCCGGGAAGTCGGGGATCGTTCAGGGGGCTGAAGAACACGAGCTCCGCGCCGAGTTCTTCCAGAAGGTCCAGCGCGTCGCCGTAGTAAAAACAGAAGGCCTCGTCCCGGGCGACGCCAAGGCGAAACGACCCGGCATCCCGCGGCCACGAAATTCCCGCCAGCGGCGAGGGTTCAACGGGCAGCGGCGGGGCGGCGGACGCGAGCGCGAGGACGCGTTCCAGATCGACGCTTTGTTCCGCCTGGCGGGCCAGAGCGTCGATTTTTGCGCCCAGGTTTTCGACCTCCGCGGCCGTAATCAGCCCCAGGTGTCGGTTTTCGAGCGAACAGTCCTCCATGCGGGGCAGAAAACCCGGAACGTCGAGCCCCGTTTCTTCTTCCAGCATGGGCTTCAGGGTTTTATAAAAACGCTCGCCGACGCCGTTCAATAAAATTCCGGCGATGCCGTTATCGGGGCGAAACTGCGCGAAGCCCCTGACGACCGCCGCAAGCGAGGCGGACATTCCGGCCGCGTTCAGGACCAGCAGAGTCGGCGTTTTTGTCGTCATTCCCACCTCGTGTGTGCTGGCCGCGGAGCCCATGCCCAACCCGTCGTAAAAGCCCATTACGCCCTCGATGACCGCTATGTCCGCCCCCTGTGCGTTTTTTTGCAGCAGGTAGCGCAGCGTGCCCGCCGGCAGCATGAAGGGGTCGAGGTTTCCTGAAGAACGCCCCGTGACGAACGCGTGGAACATCGGGTCGATGTAGTCGGGACCGCATTTGAAGGGTTGAACCTTCAACCCGCGCCGCGTCAGCGCCGCCATCAGCGCACAGACAAATGTCGTCTTTCCGCAACCGCTTCCCGTCCCCGCGATGAGGACGCGCGGTGTCCTCGTCGCGTTACCCGGCAAGGGTCATGGACCTCATCAGCATCTCCACGGCCTCGCCCCGGGTGACGGGACGAGCGGGGCGAAATTCGCGCTCCGGGCGATAGAGCTCCAGTACCCCCAGTGAGGTCAGGGCGTTTACGGCGTCGGTGACCCGATGCCCCTCGGGACGCGCAAAAAAAGAGGAAGATGAAGCAGGGGTGTTGCCCTTTTCGAAACCGAAGGTCGAGCACAACGCCTCCGCGAAGACTCCGCGGCTGACGAACTGTTCCGGTTTTTCCCCGACGTCGGGAACGATCCCCTTCGAGGTTCTCGACGCGCTCCGGGCGAGGGTCAGCATGGAGACCATCTCCTTCCGCGTGATCATCTCGTTTACGCCGAAAATTCCCTTGTCGGCGCCTCTGATGAGCGCCATCGCCAGCACGGGGTCGTCCAGGTCGCTGATGTTGTAGGAGGGCGCGTGCGGCGGCTCCAGAGGATTGAGCAGTCCGTAAAGATTCGAGATCTGTACGGCCCGAAAGAAGGGGTGCTCCGGCGGCACGTCGGAGTATTTGCAAAGCGACAGCACGACGTCCGCCTCGAGCAGCGCGCGCTGCACCCGGACGGGGGGAATCCTGTCCGGGGGAAGTCCGCTTTGCGCGGCCAGCGCGGCCAGCGCCCCGGCGGCCTGGCCGACCATCATGCAGATGGGCTGCAAGCGCAGAGCCCCCGCGGCGAGGCGCGTCATCGAAAGGTTTTTCTCCGCGGCCAGGAGCCCCTCGACGTCCCTCGGAATGAGGATATTCAGGGGGACCTGAAAGGGTCCGCGCGGACGATTCGTCCTGATGGAGTCCGCTTTTTCGCCCAGCTCCCACTCCATTTTTCCGTCCGTGTCCGCGCCGTGCAGGTCCAGAATGTAGCCCCCGATGGCGATGGCGTCGGAAAATTCATGGCTGGTCTGGCCGTCGCGGTAGCTCAGGGAGTTTTGCAGAAGCTCGCTCGAGGTCAGCGTGTGCGCGCCCACCACCCGACGCGACTCCCTGACGTAGGGGATGGGGGGCATGTGGCGGGCGATCTCCTTCCACTCGTCGGGCAGGCCCTCAGCGGCCCGGGGAAGCGTGGAGTGGTCGTACTCGTCGTTGGCCACGGACCAGTCCTCTCCCAGTTCATTCTGCATGTAATAAATGAAATGCAGCGTTTTGACGAGGGCCTCCCTCTCGACCTGCGCCCTCAGGTTCCGGTCCTCGAGGTACGCGATCGGCAGCCCCGTATATCCGTTCGTATATCCATTCCAGCCGGTCTTTCCGGGATAGTCGTTGCCCCAGTTGACGCCGGATTTTGTGATATATTTCCAGTTTTCCGGGCGTCCGTCGCAGTCCCATGGGGTGGTGGAATCGGGGAGCCCCCGATAGGCGTTGTGGCTGATGAAGTTGACGGGCGTCTGTACGGGATAGGTCCCTTTGAAGTCCGTTCCGTCCGCGGTGACGTAGCTTTCGTAGTTGCGCTTCGCCTCTTCGTAGCCTGGGAGGGGAGTTCGGGGACGCAGTTCGGGAGGAACGCCGCCCGGATATTTCCGGATGATCGCGACCCATGTGATGTCCTGTATCATGGCGTTTTCATCCAGAAACGGAGCGATGGAGTTCCCGGAACGCCAGACCGTCTTCGTCAGTGGAAGCACATCTCCGTACTCGGTCGCGTCGATGAGCACGCGGCAGCGGACGTCTCTGACGCCTCCCGCGTTTCGGACCGTGACGCCGGTGACCGTTTTGCCCTCGCGCCGAACGGCCTCGACGGAGGAAAGCAATATAATGTCGAAGTTTCTTTTATTTTGCAGTTTTTTATTGTTCCGTCGAATTTCTTCGACCATGTCGTACAGAATTTTCTGCCCCAGAGCGGGCTCGAAGGCGATGGAGCGGGGATCCCAGTAGCACGTGCCCATGGACTTGCCCCTCTCGTCGTAAGAGGATTTTATCCTCGTTATGAACTCGAGGTAGATGCCGCTGCGCAGGCGGCTGAGGTCGTCCATCGTCGACACGCCGGCCGCCGTCGCCTGGCCCCCGATCCAGTCGCTCGGTTCGACGACCAGAACGCTCGCCCCGAGCCGGGCGGCCTGAATGGCGGCGGCCATGCCGCCGATGCCGCCCCCGGCGACCACGACGTCGTATTCCCCGGCCGGAGTCGTCTTCGCGTCAGCGGCCTCGGCCCGTACCCCAAAAAGGCGCTGAATGGGTCCTGTATCGGGACTCGGGAGAAAGGCAGTGGAGAGGACGGCAAAAAAGGCGGCAAAAAAAAGCAGCCTCGATGGCGGAGGAACAATTTTCCTGAAAAAGAAACGCGACAAATTCTGCAGCCTCCCCGACGGTTATGACAAGGCGATGCAGGTGCTTCGCACCGTCTTTGAGTTGTATTTCGAAAAACCGAAGCGGACGCCGCCGCCCGTCCAGTAATATTCGCCGGTCCTGCGGTCGAAGGAGGGCATGACGCCGTACCTCGCCTGTCCCTGCCGGGTCAGAGCGTCCAGCGCCCGCGGGACGTCTTTTTCGTTCCCGACGGGCAGCATGATGTCGATCCTGTAGGCGACGCCCCGCACGCAGTAAATTTCAACGCCCATTTCGCCGTGCAGCCACGAGTACCGCGTCAGATCTTCCGCGCCGGTCACCTGATGCTCTCCCGCGGGGGGACCCAGCAGACTGTTCAGGGCGTCCAGAGGCATACCCGGCTTCAGTTTCGCGTTCAGCTCAAAAAGCCTCTCCACGTCCCTGCGAACGTCGGCGGCTTCCGCCACCGAAGTCGACGCCAAAACACCCAATGAAAAAACGAGGACCAGTATTGGCATTAAAGATGGCATTAAAAATGAAAAAAGAACCGAAGCACGTAATCGTTCAAACCCGGGGGAGCGGACCCCGCCCGGCCTCTGTGGGGTCTGAACGTCCGGCGAACCGCGTCTCATCGTTTCTTTTTATTGCCGGGGGATTCCCCGTCCCTGATCTTTTTCGTGTACGTGTGCATGGAGCTTTTCTCTCCCTTCAGGATGTCTTTGGCCGCTTCGGGGTCGAGCGGCGCTATTTTCGGCGTTCTCCGCTCCCTCTCCGGTCGAGTTCTTTCGGCATCGGAGGTGTTGATCATCCCGAAGGAAACGAGAGCCTCGACGTGCCGGGGCGGAATCCCCAGAATGCGGCTGACGTCGTATATCGTGTACGATTCTTTTTCGTGGTCCCGCAGAAAATTTCGCACGACGGGATAAAGCTCCTGCAGCTTCGTCGCGCAGTCGGGACAAATCTTCCCTCCCCGCGAGTCGTTGAAAAAAGCCCGTCGGCACATCGTGCATATCACAAGAGCCACAGGCAGCCTCCTTTCCCACGTCCCTGCGTCGAATTTCTTTGAGGACATCGTAAAAAGTGATGATACACCATTTGTCGATTTATTACATCCCTTATACCTTATCAATGTCAACAACTTAAGGCGAAACCGCGGGGGTCCACCCCGCACCCCGCAGGGGACTTGTCCCCTGACCCCGGTAATTTTTTTCCTTAAGTTGTGGACATTGTATGCCTTATATCATCTCACACCTTATATCTCTTGGAGTAAGAGTCATGTTGTGTTATTCTGATTTTCGTTTATAAAATGAGAAAGAGATTCTGAGGGGGAAGAGTGCATGGAAAAAGAATTTTCCGTGTCGATCGGCGACAGGCCTCTGACGTTTCGTACGGGGAAACTGGCGAAACAGGCGAACGGGGCTGTTCTCGCGTCGCACGGAGATACGGTTATTTTGACCACGGCCTGCGTAACGGGCTCGGCGCGGACAGGCATCGATTTTTTCCCGCTTCTCGTGGATTTTGAGGAGCGTTATTACTCGGCGGGGAAAATCCCCGGAGGATTTATCAAGCGCGAGGGACGCCCCACCGAGTCGGCTATCCTGAGCGCCCGCGTGACGGATCGATCGATTCGCTCCCTCTTCGACGACCGTATGCGCAACGAGGTCCACGTCGTCGCCACGGTCATGTCCGTCGATCAAATCAATCCTCCCAGCGTTCTGGCCATTAACGGGGCCTCCGCCGCCCTCGCGATTTCCGGCATTCCCTGGGGAGGTCCGGTGGGGGCCGTGCGTATCGGCCTGATCGGCGATCGTCTCGTCGTCAACCCCAGGGAGGAGGAGATGGCGGGGTCCGCTCTGGATCTTCTCGTCGCCGGCCATGATGGCGGCGTCACAATGGTGGAGTCCGGCTCCCGGGAGGTCTCCGAGGAGGTGCTTGTCGACGCCATCGAGCTGGCGCAGAACGAGATTCGAAAGCTCATCGCCCTTTTCCGTCAGATGAAGGACGAGGTGGGGAAGCCGGAGGTCGAAATCGCGCATTCCGCGGATTATCCCGAGATCGACGGGTGGATCATGGCGAACCTCGACGCGGACATCGACGCGGGGGTGCGCATTCACGAAAAGAAGCCCCGCGCCGACAAAATCGGCGAGATCAAAAAACGCGCGCGGGAATATTTTGCGGAGTCCCATCCCGGAATGGAGGACTATATTTCCGCGTTTATCGACGAACGGGTCAAAAAAATCATGCGCTCCATCATCGTGAACGAGGGCGTGCGCGTCGATGGACGGTCGATGGACCAGCTTCGCGAGATCACCTGCGAGCTGGGCGTCCTGCCCCGGGTCCACGGATCGGCGCTTTTCACGCGCGGCGAGACGCAGGCTCTGGCGGTCACCACGCTGGGCATGGTCGGCGAGGACGATCAGGTGCTGGACGGCATCAAGCTGGACGAGCCCGCCAAGCGTTTCATTCTGCACTACAACTTCCCGCCCTACTCGGTGGGGGAGGTGCGCCCGATGCGCGGCCCCGGCCGCAGGGAAATCGGGCACGGCGCGCTGGCCGAGCGCGCTCTCCGTTACGTGATCCCCGACGAAAACGAGTTTCCCTACGTCATTCGCGTCGTGTCGGACATTCTGGAGTCGAACGGTTCCAGCTCCCAGGCCAGCATCTGCGGCGGCAGCCTTTCGATGATGGACGCGGGAGTGCCCCTTCGCAGACACGTGGCGGGCGTCGCCATGGGCCTCATCAAAGAGGGCGAAAAAATTCAGGTGCTCACCGACATTCAGGGGCTCGAAGACCATTACGGGGACATGGATTTCAAGGTCGCCGGGACGCGCAGCGGCGTGACGGCCCTGCAGATGGACAACAAGGCCGGAGGCATCACCCGCGAGGTGCTGCAGTACGCCCTGAACCAGGCGCGCACCGCCCGTTTTCAAATTCTCGACAAAATGGAGGAGCGGGTCTCCGTGCCGGGCAGCCTTTCTCCCAACGCGCCGCGCATCCATAAGACGACGATCGATCCCGAAAAGATCCGCGACGTCATCGGCCCCGGCGGCAAGATGATTCGCAGCATCACGCAGAAGACGGGGGTCAGGATCAACGTGGAGGACTCGGGGGAGGTCAGCGTCGCCGGTCCCACGCAGGAGCAGGTCAACGAGGCGCTTGCGATCATTCGCGGTCTTACGAAGACCCTGGAGGCCGGCGAGATTTACCTGGGCGCCGTCACGCGACTGATGTCCTTCGGCGCGTTCGTCGAGTGTCTTCCGGGCCGGGAAGGCCTGCTGCATCTCAGCGAGGTGAGCACGCACCGGATCCCGAAGGTCGAGGACGTCTTCAAACCCGGCGACAGGGTATTGGTCATGGTCAAAGAGATCGACGACATGGGGCGCGTCAACCTGACGCGGCGGCGCATCGTGTCCGACGAGGAAAAGATCCGGGAGGCGGGTTTTGCCGATGCCCTGCCGAATGAACGGGAACGGGAAAACCTGATCGAAAGCGTTGCGGAGACCGCGGGACCCGCCGCGCCGCGAGGAGACCGCGAGCGTTACGACCGCGGCGGGGATCACCGGCCGTCGGACCGTAGCCGCGATCATCGCCACAGCAGCGGGGGAAGACCCCCTCGAAGAGATTAGGACAGAGTAAAGCTTCGGCATTACGGGACAAAGGTCGGGGTGGACGTTATGAGTGGAGTGAAGGTCGCGATTTTGCGCGACGAACGGGCGGAGAAATTTCCCCTTCCCGCGTACGCGACGCCGGCGTCGGCAGGAATGGACCTCCGCGCGGCGGAAAGGCGTTTCCTGCTGCCCGGCGAGCGGGCCCTCGTTTCCACGGGGATTCGGATAGCCCTGCCCGTCGGTTACGAGGCCCAGATACGGCCGCGCAGCGGTCTGGCGCTGAAGCAGGGGATCATCCTGCCCAACAGCCCGGGCACGATCGACGCCGACTATCGCGGCGAGATTCGGATCATCGTGATGAACCTGGGGCAGGTGCCCGTCACTCTGGAGCCCGGAGATCGGATCGCCCAGATGGTCGTCGCGCCGGTCACCCGGGTCGCATGGGACGAGGTCGACTCGCTGGATGAAACGGAACGCGGCGAAGGGGGATTCGGCAGTACGGGCAAAGAATGAACGTGACCGTTCAGGCCAATGGGGGCGGAGCCCGGTGATCGACGAGCTCCGCCCCCTGACTTTTAAAGGGTGATTGCGCGGTTAAAGGGTGTTGGATTAAGCTTTGAATTGCGCGGTGAATATGATTCGGGCCGTTACGCCCCGCCGATCAGGGGCACGACAGCCTCGGGATTCACGACGTTGAAGGTGAAGCTCTCGGCAAAGAAAAACGTCACCGCGGTCCCGTGGCGTTCTTCGTAGCCCAGCGACAGGTCCTGACCCGCGACGAGCTCGAAATCTCCGCCCCGCCGGGAAAGCAGGAACGACTTCCCCTCGATGGTGGAGCGGACGATATCGCCGCCCGTGATGTTCTTCACCTTCTGCGACAGCGGGCAGCACTCGCCGCCCGTATAAATTTTATCCCACAGAGAAGGGCAGGCCACCAGGGCGTAAGGCCCCTGGACGGACGCGTCGCGGAGCCTGGTGAGCGCGGTCGTCAGGCTTTTCAGGAAACCCGCCTCGGCGTCGTGCCGCAGATCGACGGCGGACGTTGCGCCTGCGCCGCTCAGCCCGACGATGCCGGCCGGCTCGAAGCCATTGTAAATGGCGTTCTCCTCGAACGCCGCCACGCTGCGGGCGGCCTCTTCGAGAGGCCTCAGGTCGGGATTCCTGCATCCCCGTTCGATGTTGTCCAGCTCCCACATGTCGAGCACAAACGACCGGCGCAATTCCACCAGCGGCAATACGCTGTGAATGCCGTATTTTACGCCATCGGGCCGGAGCGTATCCGTATTCGCCTGCAGCCTGCCCAGCGGATGCGCCGCATAAGCCCAGCCCCTGGGGCCCACGAAGTCCACCACCTTCCGGGCGGACAGCGTCGTCTGAAAGACCAGCTTCGCCTGCCTGTCCAGCTCTTCCCACGCCTCCGCGGAGACCTCGGATGTCGAACGTCTCAAAATGCTCATATCAAATACCTCCTCGATAAAATTCAACAGGCTTTAAAACCGCTTTACCGGTTTGTCGAGCGAACCGAGAGATCTCCGTCCGCTCCTGCGCCCTCCGCCCCTGCGCTTTCGACCTCCGTCAGGGGCGCGGAGGTGAAGAGGTAAGTCCTCAGGTTCTCGTCCCACTTCGGCATGTTGCGCCGCAGCCATTCGATAAGCATACAGCAGTGCTCGATCTCCTCGTCTCTGTTGTGGCCGACGATGTCCTTCAGCTCGGGCTCCGTCGTCGTGGCGAAACGCTGATGGTAATAGCTTGTCGCTTCCAGTTCTTCCTGAAGGCTTTTGAGCGCCCTCGCGCAGTCGGCGGTTTTCGGGTCCAGCTTTTCTTCGATGTACTGCAAAAAAGATCCCTCCTTAACTTCAATTATGTGAGAATTATACCAGTATGCCGCCGGGACGCGCCAC
>JAISSA010000235.1 GCA_031273365.1 Synergistaceae bacterium | reverse complement strand
GCGGCGGGCGGCGTTCCGGGCGTCAAAGTTTTGGATTTTTCCTCCGACCCTGCGCATAACCGTACGGTTCTGACCTTTATCGGCGAGCCTCAGGCCGTTAAAAGGGCTGCATTCGCCTCCTGCGAAAAAGCGGCGGAGCTGATCGACATGGAACGGCACAGAGGCGGGCATCCGCGTATCGGAGCGACGGACGTCATTCCGTTCATTCCCGTGGCCGACGTGACGATGGAGGAGTGCGTCGTTCTGGCTCACGAGCTGGGCGGGGAGATCGCCTCCAAACTGTCCATACCGGTCTACTACTACGAGGCCGCGGCGAAACGCCCGGGGATGAAGGCCCTGCCCGACGTGCGCAGGGGAGAGTACGAAGGGCTGAAGGAGGCCATCAAAACTCCCGACCGGGCGCCGGACGAGGGCCCTCAGGCCATGCATCCGACGGCGGGAGCGACGGTGGTTGGCGCACGCCCGTTTCTGGTCGCGTTCAACATCAACCTGAATACTCCGGACGTCTCTCTTGCCAAAAAGATTGCCCAGACCATCCGCGCGGCCAAAGGCGGGTACGTGAACTGCCGCGCCATCGGGCTGTCGATGGACGACCAGGGACTCGCGCAGGTCTCGATCAACATGACCGACTATACCTCGACCCCGTTGCATCGCGTCTTCGAAACGGTGAAATCCGAGGCCGCGCGTTACGGCGTGAACGTCGTGGGCAGCGAAATCGTCGGCCTGACGCCGATGCAGGCGCTAATCGACGCCGCGAACTTTTATCTGCGTCTGGAGGGCTTCAAACGCGAGCAGGTCCTGGAGACCCGCCTGCTTGCGGAATAAGGCTGATATTTGGTTGCAATAAAATATTCCGGATATCCGGTTTTCAGAAGCTGACGGGGGTCAGGGGCCGAAGGCAACGGTCCCGCCCTCTTTTTACAGGGGGAGGACCTTCCGGAAGGTCATGGCGTCGGCCAGAAGCCCCTCCGCTTCTATCTGAGGCACGGGGCGGGAGAAGAAGTATCCCTGCCCTCTCAGTTTATTCGTCAGGATCCCCTGCCCGTTTTCGCCCAGCCAGTTGACCTGGTCCTCGTTTTCCACGCCCTCGGCCACGATGCCGAGGTCGAGTTCCCTGGCCATGTTGAGAATGGCGTGAACCATCCGCAGGCTCTTCTCGGTCTGGAACAGGTGGTCCATGAAGGATTTGTCGATCTTTATGTAGTCAATGGGAAGCTGATTGACGTACTGCAGCGAAGAGAACCCCGTCCCGAAGTCGTCGAGGGAGATTTTGATGCCGATCTCCTTTAATTTATTGAGCTGTGTTTGTGCCCCCTCCAGGTTTTGAATCAGAATTCCCTCCGTGACCTCCAGGACGAAACAGCTTGGATCCAGTGAAATTTTCCTGATCTGATCCTGCACGAAGGTGACGAAGTCGGGATCGGCCAAAGATGCGCCGGAGGCGTTTGCGCTGAGGGTTATGGGCATCGAGGGGAACTCGGCCGTCCATTTTTTGAGAGTTGAGAGCGACTGCTGGATGATGTTTCTGTCGAGCCGGGTGATCAGGCCCGTCTCCTCGCCCAGAGGGATGAAGGAGGCCGGCGTCAGGACCCCCTGCGTGGGGTGGGCCCAGCGCGCCAGCGCCTCGAACCCGGAGAGCGCGAGCGGAGTGATCTGATATATGGGCTGAAAGTAAACGACGAACTGGGAAGACTGAAGCGCTTTTTGCATCTCGGCCTGGGCGTTGAGCAGATTGTACCGGGGACGCGGTTTCGCGTCCTGCGAACCCGTTTCCGAATAGAAGGTTATGGTTCCCATGCCGCGCCTCTTTCCGATGAGCAGTGCGTCCGAAAGCTGCGTCAGGATGCTGTCGCAGGTGGAGGCCGCCGTGATCTCCAGCACCACGCCGAAGCTGGCGCTCGGAAAAACGGTTTTTCCATGCACCAGAACGGGCGTGTTGATCAGGTGCTGAATGCGCAGCAACAGGGATTCCACGTAGTCCTTCGAGTTCGTTCCCCGCACGATGACGGCGAATTCGTCTCCGCTCATGCGGTAGAGCCGGGCGAAGCCCTCCGTCATGTTGCTGATCCTTCTGACCGCCTCCATCAGGACCCGGTCCGCGTCGCGCGGACCCATTTGTTCGTTGATCAGCTTAAATTTGTCCAGGTTGATGAGGACGACGCTGAAAACGTAGTTGGAGTTTGTCGTGACGGCGCGCAGTTCCTTTTCCAGGTCGTCCAGGAAATAATGGCGATTGGGCAGTCCCGTGAGCGTGTCGTAAAAGGCCATTTTAACCAGGCGGTCCTCCAGCGCTCTGCGGTCGGTGAGGTCGTGCATGACCAGAAGCTTCAGTTCAGGCTTTCCGAAGGGCAGAAAGTCCCTGTGGATCTCCACGGGGACGAGGGTACGATTTTTACGCAGAGCGGACGCCTCGAAAATGTCGTGGTCGTTTCGGGAAAAATTTTCGTCCGGGGTGACCGGAGACATTTTTTCGGTGATGATGGATGAAATAGAGAGTCCCACGATGTCGTCCCCTCTTTCATAACCGAGAAGCTGGCAGGCCGCGGTATTGGCCAGCATGACCCTGTCCCCCGCGTCGACCAGAAACAGAGGCTCGGGAATGCCGAGAATCAGACCATGCAACGTGTCGAGCATCGCGTTGAAGGCTTTGGAGAGACGCGCTATTTCGTCGTCGCCTTCTTCTTCGAGGTGCAGGCTGAACAGCCACCGCCAGGTGACGGCGTCGACCACGCTCTGCATTTTCCTGAGGCGGGAAAAAATCAGCCTGTCGAAGACGAGAAGAAGGAGCAGAAGGCTCAGCACCCCGACGGCCATGGCCCATTCGATGGCTTTGAAATGCGGCGACGCAAAACCGACGCTGCTGTAAACTCCCAGCAGTGCAACGATGAGGGTCAGGACGGAGGCAAAAAATTTATTTCGTAATGACATATCTCAGCTCACATGCCCGTCGGCCGGAATAGAATTTATTAACCCCGAAACGCAAACGTTCGACTTCCAGACTCCTATTTTCCGGACTCATCCGTCGGTTTCGTGTCGGGGGTCTGCTCAGCGCGTTTTCTGCTCGATAAATTTTCTCAGTTCGGAAGCGACGAACTGCGCCACAATTTGCACCGCCGCAAACCTGTTGTGGCTGGGAAGAAGGGATCCCCCGGCGGAGAGGGCGATGAACCCCTCCAGGCAGCCGTTTTCCCACAGGGGGAAAACGTATCGCATGTCCGCCATTTCGGGCCAGGGAACAGCGCCGCTCAGGCCCAGCTCTTCGAGGACCTGAGCGGCAGCCGTTTCTCTCAGGTCGAAGAAGTGTTTTCCGCCTTTTTGCAGGAGCCGCGGCGCCAGGAAGGAGCGAGGGGTGAATGGCGTCGCAATGCCCTTTTTGTGGTACGCTGCGGAAATGTACTCCCCGGCGACGTCCCATACGACGAAGAAACATTCGGAGTCCGGGTTCAGCTCCGAGATCACGCCCGCCGCAAGCGACAGAAGGGAAGAACGTTCCTTCTGCTCCTGCAGCATCGTCAAGGCCTTCGAGAGCGAAAAGACCGTGAAGTCGGCGGAGGAGACCATCGCTTTCTCCCGTGAACTCTCGCTCCGGAAGCGGTTGATCGCCAGAGCGCGCGTCGCCAGGTTCCCCAGGAGCTCCAGAAAGTTGAGCGTCTCGTCGGCGAGAGGTCGTTCCCACTCGCTGACGCAGAACATCCGCTGCTCCGCGTCCGACAGAGGAAGCACCACTTCCCAGGTATTCTCGTCGATTTGGGTGACGACAGGAACCGATGGGAGAAGCTCCTGCGCGAAAATTCCCTTCCTTTCCGGCGCCGGGCGTTCATCGCCCTCGAGGAAGGAGAGTCCGTCCGCGCTGTCCCTGAAGATGGAAATGGAACGGGGAAAAAGGCTTTCCCGCAGGACATCGGAGAGAAAAGCCGCGTAATAGGTAAGCGGCATGGGCTCGAAAATAGAGGCCAGCGTGTTTTTAGTCGCCAGAATGATATAGGACAGATGAGCCAGCCGCTCTTCCGTCGCGTCGATGTGGCGAAACGTCTGCCACAGAGAAATCAGCCCCGCGCAGGGAGTCAGCCCGACGAGAAAGGACTCCTTCGGCTCCTCCTGCAACAGGACGTAAATCGTCCAGTACGTGCCGCGAATGCGTACAGCCCATGACCATATGCCGTCGATGTCGACCGGGGCGCAGTCTGTCGTGAATTTTCCGACAGGGGTGTTTTGAGGGAAGAGTCCGGCCAGCTTTTGCGCTTTGTTCTTTAAAATCAGACCCTCCGTCTGAATCCCCACCGCATCCAGGATCTCGAGATCCGCTCCTCCGGGTTCCAGAATCAACGCGGTCTTCACCTGGGACGTCAAAAAATCGACCAGCAACTTCAAAGCGCCGCCGGAGAGGATAAAATTCACCTGTTCATAAAGCCTGTCCAAAGCATTTCACCTCCGCATATAAAAGCCTGCCGCGGGTATCTTATTCCATTTTTCCTGCACTGTCTATGTGCTGTTTCCGATAAATTGTCACCTGTAACGCGCATTACCGGATTTCCCCTCTGATTCTGATTCATATGTAAAATTCGAGTCTGATGTAAAATCGATCTGAGGTAAAATCAGGCAAAATGAATTCCGGACGTCCGGAGGACGGATGATGAAAAATTTGACGGTGAAACTGGAAAAGGCTTTATTGAAAAAGACTCTGCTGTCGGCGATTCTGCTGTGCGCGTTGTGCCGCGACGCCGGGGCGTCTTTCGCGGAACCGCGTTCGCGCGTGATCTTCATTGGGGACATCATGGCCCATAAGGAACAGATCGAGGGCGCGCGCCGGGCGGATGGATGGAATTTCCGGCCCCAGTTCCTCAGAGTGAAACCCCTCTTCTCGGACGCGCTGATCGTCGGGAACCTCGAGACGGTTTTTGCGGGGGAAAAGCGGGGCTTCGCCGGCTATCCTTCCTTCAATACGCCGGATTCTCTTGCGGACGCCCTGGTCGACCTGGGCGTGAGCATCCTCACTCTGGCGAACAACCACATTCTGGACAGGGGAGAAGCGGGCGCCTTCCGTACCCTGCAGGTGCTGGAAAGCGCCGGTATTCTGTGGACGGGCCTCAGCGATGCCGGGGCCGGGGCCGACGACGTGCTGCTGGTGGATTACGCCGGGCTGCGCTGGGCTTTTGTCGCCGGCAGCTACGGCAGCAACCGACCTTCGGAGTCGAGGGACGTCCGCCTGCACACGACGTCGAACGAGGAGGTGCTCCGGAGACTGGAAAACGCTCGTCTTGCGAGCCCCGATCTCGTTGTCGCGTATTTTCACTGGGGAGAGGAGTACCGGTACACTCCGACAAAGCGTCAGAGGGAGCTCGCCGCGCTGTGCGTCGAGAATGGAGCGGATCTCGTGATCGGAAGCCATCCCCACGTCCTGCAGCCCGTGGAGGTCGTCAGCTCCGATCGGGGGCACCACCTCATTGCGTGGTCGCTGGGCAACTTCGTCTCGTACCAGCGGACCCCGCCGCGCGAGCGGAGCTGCCTGCTGGCCGTGGACGTCGAGAGGAGCGGAGACGGAGGCGTTCATATCTCCCGCGTCTCCGTCGCCCCGACGCGGGTTTCCGCGACAAAACCGCAGGGACGCCACCTGATCGAGGTCGTCTATGCCGGAGAAAGCGAGCGCTTCAACCACGCGGGCCTGTCTCTCCAGGAGCTGAGGACGGCGCGAAACGCGGGGCGGGCGGTTCTGGAATTTCTGGGTGCCGCGGGCAGCGCCGACGCGGAGGGTTTTTACACGCTCTGGGACGTTCGCTCGCCGGACGCCGTTCCCAAAGGCCGACGCCGGACGCCCGAAAGTCCGGAATAAGGAGGGGGAGGCCGGGCGCGTAAGCACCGAACGGGTTTTGCCTCCTGACTTAAAAAAATAAAAAATGAAAATGAAAAAAATGAAAAAATTCAGGGTTGTTTTTGCCGCGTTTCTGGCGGTATTTTGGGTAGGGAGTCGTGAGGTCGGCGCTGCGCAGTTCGAGTGGCTGCTGCCCCCTGTGTATGAACGCGCCGAGCGTTTCTCGGGGGGGCTTGCTGCGGTGAAAACCGGCGGCCTGTGGGGGTATATCGACCCCGGAGGGCGATGGATCGTCCCTCCGCAGCTGACGGAGGCCAGACCTCACCAGGAAGGGCTGGCCTCCGTCGCCGTCGATGGAAAATGGGGATTTCTGGATCTGAGGGGAAACTTCGTCATCAGCCCCGACTACGAGGCGGCGGGCCCCTTCAGCGGAGGGCTGGCCGCGGTGCGTTCGGGAGATCAGTGGGGTTACGCGAACCCCGGGGGACGCCTCGTCGTGCCCCCCAATTTCGACCTGGCGGGAGATTTTTATCAGGATCGCGCAGCCGTCATCATAGACGGGCGCTGCGGCTTCATCGATCCCGGCGGTCAATGGGCGGTGCTGCCGCTTTACGACGAGGCCGGCCCCTTTGCGGAGGACCGGGCCGCGATACGCAACCTCGGAAAGTTCGGC
>JAISSA010000098.1 GCA_031273365.1 Synergistaceae bacterium | reverse complement strand
CACATCGCCCCGCAGCAGTGGATGAATAAGGCCGTGGTGCGGATGGACAGGCCGGAGTTTGTCGAGATGCTGGAGGAGGCTCTGCCGCTGGTGTCCCTGCTCTGCCGCGTAAGGGAGATCGCGGTGCAGCCCGCCTCGTCGCCCCGTCCGCGCGCGTCGCTCTCGTCGGTGCTCGGGGAGGGAGAAGTCAGCCTTCACGTCGGCGACGTTCTGGACATCGAGGCCGAGATCGCGCGGCTGAAGCAGGAGCTGTCCGCCGTCGAAAAAACCGTCGCGGCCGGTCAGGGGCGTCTGGAGAAGCCGGATTTCGTCGCCCGCGCGCCGCGGGAAGTTGTGGAAAAGGAGCGCGCGCGCGTCGCCGAGGGAATGGCCCAGGCGGCACGCATCCAGGAGAACCTGAAAAGCCTGAGCGAATAATGAACCACTGTCAACCACTTAAGCGAAGAAAATTAACAGGGTCAGGGGACTTGTCCCCTGCGGGGTTTTTGCCGGGGGGCGGAGCCCCGCGGTCTCTTTAATTTCTGATCTGAGCGGAGTTCCCGGCCCGTCAGCCCGAGGTCCCCGAGAACCCCGCTCAGTTGGCTTCGCTTCGTGCTTCTTCGGAGTAGCGTTCGTTGCCGATGACGTGCTCCAGCGTGTCGGGGCTGAGCTGCGCGAACCCGACCTTCCACGCCATAATCGCGGCCTGCGTGCGGTCCCGAATGTCCAGCTTCTTCAGCATGTGGCTCACGTGGTTTTTTACGGTTTTTTCGGACAGGACCATGCGCTTTGCCACCTCATTGTTGCTGAGGCCCTGAGCCAGCCAGTAAAGAATTTCCTTTTCCCGCGAGGTCAGCTCCCCCAGAAGATCGTTTTCGTTTTTACGCCGGGCGAAACTCGTCATCAGCTTGCCCGCGACGCGCGGATCCACGTAGGACTGCCCCCGGCTGACGGAGCGGATAGCGGCGATCAGCTCCGTCCGTCCCGAAGATTTCAGGACGAATCCCAAAACGCCCTCCGCGGAGAGCGTGGCCAGACAGTCTTCGTCGTCGTAAGCGCTTACGGCGATAAGGGCCGATCGGATCTTGAGGTTGTTGAGCTCCCGAACAAGCTGAACGCCGTCGACGCGGGGCATGTTGATGTCGAACAAAACGATCTCCGGAAGGTGTTCCTGAATTACCGTCAGCGCTTCTTCTCCGTCTCCTGCTTCCGCCACAACCCTGAGATCCGGCTCCAGCTCGAGCACCCTGCGAAGACCATCCCTGAAGAGCTTATGGTCATCCACCACAACAACCTTTAGCACCGCTAACCCACCACCTGTCAGAAATTCTGAAAAGATAGACATATACTTTACGACCCAGGCAGGAAGAACTTTGGGCCTCAAGGCCTAATTATAATGTACCTTTTTGAGAAAACAAGAGAATATTCTCTCCTTTTCATTCGAAAAGTTGTAATTTTTCTTTGTGAAACTCCTGTTGGTCCATATTGAAATTTTTTGTTTTATGCTATTTTAAGCGGGTGTTTGCGCGAGAGACACGCAGGTTTCGGTTTCAGCGGAGTAAGCGTGAGAACGTGAGCGGGTTGTTGAGAAACGGGTTGAGAAAGGAGAGGGAATGCAGCGTGAGCTACGATTTTAGGAGGGATTTCAGGGTATGGACATCTATGTGAAGGCTTTAAGCGAACTGGTCGCCAGTTCGGGGTTTGCTGCAATCCTTTCTTCCGTTGGGGTCGGCAACGTCATTATGCTGGTCATCAGTCTGGCGCTGCTCTATCTGGCGATAGGCAAGGGATTCGAGCCGCTGCTTCTGGTTCCCATCGCCTTTGGGTGCCTTTTGGTCAACCTCCCCCTTTCCGGCATTATGTCCGACGTGGAAGGGGAAGTCGGTTTTTTGCGTTACGTGTATTTCGGCGCTCAGCACGAAATTTATCCGATCATCATCTTTCTCGGGATTGGAGCGCTGACGGACTTCGGTCCGCTTCTGGCCAACCCGGCGACGTTCCTGCTGGGAGCGGCGGCGCAGTTCGGCGTTTTCGTCGCCTTTATCGGAGCCAACTTCATCGGCCCGATCACGTTGCGTTTTTTCGGCCCGGAGGCGGCGGCCGGAGTGGCCTTTAACATCAAACAGGCGGCGAGCATCGCCATCATCGGCGGGGCAGACGGCCCCACCAGCATCTACCTGACGATGAAGCTGGGGCAACAGTCGATTCTGGGGGCCATCGCGGTAGCGGCCTACAGCTACATGTCCCTGGTGCCGCTGATCCAGCCGCCGATAATAAAGCTTTTGACGACGAAAGAGGATCGCGCCATACGGATGGGCCAGCTTCGCCCGGTGAGCAAAAAGGAGAAAATTATTTTCCCCATCATCTGCACGATCGTTGCCGGGCTGGTCCTGCCCGCCTCGGTGCCGCTTGTGGGAATGCTGATGTTCGGGAACCTTCTCCGTGAGTGCGGCATGACCGACAGGCTGAGCCAGGCGGCGCAGAACGAGATTTTGAACATGACGACGATCTTCCTTGGCCTGGCGGTGGGTTCGACGATGGAAGCGCAGTACTTTTTGAAGGCCCAGACGCTGCTCATCATCTTCCTGGGTCTTGTCGCGTTCATCTTCAGCACGGCGGGCGGGGTGATTTTCGGGCAGATCATGAAAGTGGCCACGCACGGTAAAGTCAATCCCATGATCGGGTCGGCCGGCGTCTCCGCGGTGCCGATGGCGGCCCGCGTCGTGCAGCGTGTGGCGCAGTCGGAAAACCCGGGCAACTACCTCCTGATGCACGCGATGGGGCCGAACGTCGCGGGAGTCATAGGGACGGCCGTCGCGGCGGGCGTCATGCTGACGCTTTTGCGGTAACCAACGTCGACAACCTGAGGGAAAAAAATTAACGGGGTCAGGGGACTGAGAAAAATCCCCTGCGGGGTTTTTGCCGGGGGGCGGAGCCCGCAGTTTCGCTTAAGTTGTGGACATTGGTTTACGAAAAGAACTTATCGATGTACCCAAATACGAGAATAATGGCGATGGCTACGGGAATGACGTATGCAACGTAGGGGCGCAGAGCCTGCGCGACTTTGAGTCCCCTGCCCGCGTTGGCCTCGGCCATGAAGTT
>JAISSA010000199.1 GCA_031273365.1 Synergistaceae bacterium | reverse complement strand
GAAGAAGAAAAAGCAAGTATTTCACTTGAAAAGGGCGATTTTCATGGAGAGTGGAACTACAGAATTATTCCACAGATATGCTAACAAAATACGGAAGTTATTTTGTTACGAGCCCTAATCTGATGATGTCCGCATAGCGCAGCTTTCAGTGAACTCATCACAGGAGATGGGAACGCGAACATGGAAATCAGGATGTTTGAATCAAGCATTACTCGCATTCTGTGGCTCCGCGCGTTTTTCCCAGCGCTCGCGGCGAATTTCCCTTACCATTCGCACGACGTCGTCTTCATTTTTCAGGCCGACTCGTTCCGCTTCTCCGGCAAATGCTTTCTGCATTCGTTCGATAGCGACCAGTGCCGCATTTTCAAAATAACATCGCCCGTCCTGTTCGATAAAGATGATTTTATCGCCTTCTTTCAGGCTAAGCTTGCGGCGTATGTCGGCGGGTATGGTAATCTGTCCCTTTGATGTAATTTTTGCCACGTCCATAACAAGCCCTCCTTACATTTCTTACACTATATCATATCATGAGGCCGGTTAGGGAAAATTTCCATTCAACGCGAAAAAACATCGCCGAATCAAGATGACTGTAGCGGCTATCAGGGGCACGAGATCCCCGCTGGAAAGGGGGATCAGGAGGCGCCTCCAGGCGTTGCGGGCCTGCAGGCGGATGACGCCGCTCAGGATGCCCTCTTCGCTGAGGGTCAGGTCGAAGACGGCGGAGAGGCGATTTTCAGCCGTTAGATAAAATTTTGTCCGTCACTCAGGTCAAATCGACACCTTCATGAAAGTCCGTCAACACGTTAGACCCACTGCCCGATATTCTGCTCGTACTCTTCTTTCTCTTTCGAGTTGGCCGACACGAAGTGGCCCGGTTCGATCTCGATCCAGGCGGGAGGGTCCGCGGCGTAGTCGTGCCGGGATGGGTCGTAGACCTCAACGCGCTTATGGCGCTCCACCGCCGGGTCGGGGGAAGGGATGGCCGACAAAAGGGCCCTGGTGTAGGGATGTAACGGGTTGGCGAAAAGCTTTTCGGTTTCGGCGAGCTCGACGAGCGCTCCCCTGTGAATGACCGCGGTGCGGTCCGTGATGAACTGCACCACCGACAGGTCGTGGGCGATGAAAAGGTATGTCAGGGACCTTTTTTCCCGGAGCGACGACATCAGGTTCAGGACCTGCGCCCTGATCGACACGTCCAGCGCCGATATGGGCTCGTCCGCGATAACCAGCTCCGGCTCCATCACCAGCACCCGGGCGATCCCGATGCGCTGTCGCTGTCCTCCGGAGAACTCGTGGGGGAAACGGTCCGCGAACTCCGGCAGAAGCCCCACGTCTAACAGCGCCCGGGCCACGGCCCTGCGGCGATTTTCTTCGTTCTCGCCGGGGTAAAGGTTGTAAAAACCCTCCGACACGATGTAGTCGACCTTGGCTCGTTCGTTCAGGGACGCCATCGGGTCCTGAAAGATCATCTGGATGTTTTTGACGACTTTTCTGTCCGTTTCCGTCGAAATTTTTCCGCTGATGCGCTCGCCTCTGTAGAGGATACTGCCGCTCGTCACCGCGTTGATTCGTATGATGGCGCGCCCTATAGTCGTCTTTCCCGACCCGGACTCGCCCACCAGGCCGAATATCTCGCCTTTTTTTATGTCGAAGCTCACGTCCCGCACCGCGGTGAATTTTTTCCTTCCCGCGCCAAACTCCACCGTGATGTTCTTCACCTCGAGCAATTTCTCTGGACAAAGGCCGCTATCGGGCATCGCGGTCCTGCTCCTTCATTTTCTCCATTTTCTTCTCCATCCACAGCTTCCTGGACCGGGCTATCGGCGCGGGGGGCGTTACCCGGGGCGCCCGCGGATCGAGGAGCCACGTTCTCGCCCTGTGGGTTGGGCTCACCTGGAAGCAGGGCGGCCTCCTGATGAAGTCGATTTCCAGGGCGTAGGGGTTACGGGGCGCGAACGCGTCGCCCTTTATCTCGCTGTGGAGGTTCGGCGGCGTGCCCCTGATGGCGAACAGCGGTTCTCCCTTCACGCCCAGCTGGGGCAGAGAGGAGAGCAACGCCCAGGTGTAGGGATGCTGCGGGTTGTAGAATATTTCTTCGCACAGGCCGCACTCGATCACGTCGCCGGCGTACATCACAGCCACACGGTCCGCCACGTTCGCCACCACTCCAAGGTCATGGGTGATGTACACGATCGTCAGGCCGTACTTCTCCTGCAGCGAGTGCAGCAACTGCAATATCTGCGCCTGTATCGTCACGTCCAGCGCCGTGGTGGGCTCGTCGCATATCAGCACGTTGGGGTTGCACGCTATGGCGACGGCGATGACGACCCTCTGCCTCATGCCTCCGGAAAATTCGTGAGGGTACTGGTTGTAGCGCTTTTCAGGGTCGGATATCCCCACGTCGCGCAGTATATCCATAGACAGCCTCCTGGCCTCGGCCCTCCGGACGCTCCGGTGAAGCTCCACGGTCTCCAGAATCTGGTGGCCCACGGTCTTCAGGGGGTTCAGGCTCGTCATTGGGTCCTGAAAGACCATGGCGATCTCGCGCCCCCGGATGCCGAGCCACTGGCGTTCTGTTTTATACCGGGCCAGGTCGTGGCCTTTGTACAGTATCCTGCCGCTGTCGACCCAGCCGTTGGGGTCCAGCATTCCCATGAAGGTCTTCGTGAAGACCGACTTGCCGGAACCGGACTCGCCGACGATGGCCAGGCTCTCGCCCCTGTGCAGATCCAGGGATACGCCGCGAATGGCGGTGAGAGTCTCGCCCCTGAGAGTGAACTTCACGACCACGTCCTCCGCTGAGAGAATTTTCTCCACGATACGCGCCTCCCTCCGGGCTACAGATGGTTTTTCGGGTCCGCCGCGTCGGCGAACGAATTTCCGATCACGTAAAACGATATGGTGATCAGCGAGAGCATCACTGAGGGGAAAATGAGCTGGTACCTCAACGACGGGCTCATCATGACGATACGTCCTTCGTTGACCAGATTCCCCAGGGAGGGGATGCTGACCGGCAGGCCCAGCCCGATGTAGGTCAAAAAAACCTCGTGGCCTATCGCCAGGGGTATGGCCAGGGCGGTTCGCATCATGATGACGGAGACGAGCTGGGGCAGCAGGTTTCGGGTGATGATGCGGGACGTGGGCGTCCCCAGGCAACGGGAGGCCAGGTTGAACTCCCGGTCCCGGATGATGACGATCTGGTTGCGGACGTACCGCGCGGTGGGCAGCCAGCCCGCGATGCACATGGCGAAGATGATGGTCCCCATACCGGGGCGCAGGATGTAGGCGGCCAGTATCAGGATGATGGTCTCCGGTATGTTCTGAACCACGTTGTACAGCTCCGTGATCAGCCGGTCGAGCCTCCTGACGTATCCCCACAGGGACCCCACCAGCACGCCCATCAGCGCGTCGAAGAAGCCCACCGCCATGCCTATGAGCATGGAGGTGCGCGTGCCGCTCCAGATTCGCGCCCAGAGGTCCTGCCCTATGGCGTTGGTCCCAAACCAGAAGTCCCTGCCGGGAGGAGCGTTGCGCAGCGGACGCCCGGCGTCGCCGGTGTAAATTTTGACGGCGTCCCGCTGCCCGGGCAGCAAAGGCTGCAGAAACGTGAACAGCAGCAGCGCGCAGAGCAGGAAAAAAAAGAACATGGCCACCCGGTTTTTCGTGAAGATCCGCCAGGTGGAGTGCCAGTAGGAGTAGTTCGAGTACCCGACCCTCTCTCCCGCCGACTCGTCCTGACGGGCCAGCCGGAAGAGCTCCGCGTCGATGTTGTCGCAGACGCCTTCGATCTTCCCGCTTCTCATCGCGCCCCGCTCCTTTTGTCGAGTTTGATGCGGGGGTCCACCATGGCCATGAAGACGTCCCCCAGGAAGAGCCCCAGAATTCCGACGCAGGAGAAGATCAGCACCAGGGCCTGGACCAGGGTGTTGTCCTGCCTCTGAATCGCATTCACGAGAAGGCCCCCCATCCCCGGAATCGAGAACAGGGACTCCACGTAGATCGAGCCGGAGATGGTGAGCAGGATGCTGGTCGGCAGAAGCTGCGCCATGGGGACAAAGGCGTTTCTCAGGACGTGCCGCGTCATGATTTTGGAGTTCGACATGCCTTTGGCGCGGGCGAACCTGATGTAGTCCCTGTTGAGCTCGTCGACCATATAGCGCCTCATCCACATGGCGTAGTTGGCCACGTTACCCAGGGACATGCAGAGGACGGGCAGTATCCAGCTCAGGGGCCTTCTGACGTTGAACAGCATCGGAATCCTGAGCCAGGACGACAGGTAGAGCTGCAAAAAAATGTAGCAGACGGCGGGCGCCACCGCCTTCACGAGGACGACATAGCCGGACCCCAGAAGGTCAGGCGTACGCCCCTTGAAACGCGCCATCATGACGCCCATGGGAAGCCCTATGATCAGAGAAATCGCGATCGAGGCCAGGCCGAAGTACACCGAGTACGGGATCTTCGGGGCAATGATCTCCGAGATGGGGACCTGGGGGCGAAAGACGATCGACCTGCCCAGGTCGCCCCGCAGGAGGTTCGACAGATACCGACAGAGCTGGGTGGGCAGGGGATCCCGCAGCCCCATTTGGGTAAGGGCCGCCTCGATTTGAACCTGGTCCAGCCTGTCGAACCCTTCGCCGAAATAGCCCTCCTCCGGCATCAGGCGCATCATCAAAAACACCGCCGTCGCCAGAACAGCCAACGTCACCAGAGACTGCAACAGCCTCTTGATCGTATATGCAAACATAGGACAGGCGGTCTTCGCCCTATCGAGGGGCGTTCGCCGCTTCGACTCTCTGAGCCTCGTATTCTTCCAGGGCCCTGGGGTAACCGTCCATACCCACCGGCTTTTCCAGGATCCTGAGGCCTTTCATTTTGAAAGCCCCAAAACGCCCCATCTGGCCCGTCAAACCGGAGAACGGGTCCAGGTACGACGCGCGGTAGCCGCCGCCCGACGTGTAAAAGGGGATCAGAAGCGCGTTGTCCAGCAACAGGGTCTCGGCCTCGGCGAACAGTTCATACCTCTTCTTCATGTCTTTGAACTCCGCTGCCGCGGCCTCCGCCATTTTGTCAAACCTGCTCCTGCCGTCGGCGTCCTGGATGTCCCTGGCCAGGTATACCCTGGAGTATCGGGGCGCCAGGGCCGTGGAGAGCATGGGGTCCATGGAGCCGAAAGGATCGGCAAAATCCGGGCCCCAACCCGTCTCCATGATCGAAAATTTACCGGGGTTGCGCACTTCCTGGTTGTAGCCGGTAGCCGGGTAGGACACGAGTATGATGTCGATGTAATCGGTCCCCAGTGTGTTTTCCATCTGCTGTTCTATAATTTGCATCCTGTTGGCGGCCTCCACGTTGGATGTGCTGTAGGGCATCACGACCTTCAGCGGAAACGTCACCTTCCCCTTGAGGGCTGCGAGGGCTCTGGCCTTGTAGTCGAGGGCCCTGGCGGCGTCGAAAGACTCCCTGTCGGAGTAGGCCTTCAGGCCGCCCAGCTGAGTGTAGTCCACGCCCGCCACATCCACGAGGCCCCTCCGGGTGAGCGTGTTGAGCAGTTGCCTCCTGGGATTGAAAGGCTCCACCGTCATGATCGCCCCCTCCCGGTCGAGGGCGTGAAACAGCGACTTGCGAAAGTCCAGGTTGTTGACCGCCGTGATCCAGTCCCCGGGGGCGTACTCCTCCCCGTAGTTCGGCTCGAAGTTGAGGGCGATGAAGTACGACATGTTCGTGAGGTTGTTGGGGTACATCAGGGCCCTCTTTCCGGGGTCCTTCATCCACTCGTCGACGATGCTGCCCGGGAGCACGAAATCATTGATCTCGCCCCGCAGGAAGAGCTCCGCCCCCAGGGCAGACGACTCCGCGTTGTAGATGAAGGTCATCGTCTCCACGGCGTTGGCGTCTTTGTTCCAGTAGTTGGGGTTTGCGGTGAGCTCCCTGCCCTGCTGGGGTTCGAAGTTCGTCAGGAAATACGCGCCGCAGTAAAGGAGGTTTTCCTTAGAGGAGCCGAACTGGTCCCCCTTCTCCGCCAGAAATTTCCCGTTGACCGGATAGAAGGCGGTGAAGGACGTCTGCTTGACGAAGTAGGGGAGCGGCGCCTTCAAAATATACCGCAGGGTGTGGGCGTCGACGGCCCTGACCCCCACCTCGGCGAAGTCCGTGATTTTTCCGTCGTAGAACTCCCGCGCGTTTTTGATGGAGTTATAGACCGTGTTGCTGTGGGTGGAGGCGTTCGCTTTGGTGAGAATCCACCTGGCGGAGTCCACGAAATCCTGCGCCACCACGTCCGCGGCTTCTTTGCCGTCCCAGGTGTGCCATTTCACGCCCCTGCGCAGGTGGAACGTGTAAGTCACGTTGTCCTCCGCCACCTCCCAGCTCTCGGCCAGGCTCGGGATCATAAACCCAAAGCGGTCGAACTCCACGAGCCCGTCCTGAGTGCTGTATGCGAGCGCTATGTTGCTGGTGTAGGAGTCCTTCAGGTAATTGGCCGTGGTGAGCTCGGTAAAGACCCCGTTGGGGTACACCGCCACGTACTCCGCAGGCGCGGCGAACGCCGTACAGCAAAAAAACATCGTCCCTGCAACCAGCGCCATAAACAGTCTCTTCATGCCAGACAACCCTTTCATTCACTATGCCCTCCTATTTATATGAATTTGAGTCACGTAAATTCATTCCCTGGAGACCGGCTCGTGCGTTATTACTCAGTTATCGTGTTCTCTGGAATTTATTGGTAAGTTCAAGCCCCATTTTCTGGACATGACGCAGTGGAAAACGGCGGAAAAGGCGCGGAGCAGAGTATTATTATCTCTGGCATAGCCTGTTGAGTTCTTCAACCGGCAGTCCTGTAATTTCCGCGATCAACTCCAGGGACATCTGTTCAGTTTGTTGTACGGATGTCAGACTGTCGGTTTGTAGCCGTAAGATTCTTCAAAGGCTTTCCTCGCCGCAGCCATGTTTCCACCGCGACTTTTTGCAAAAATCTTCAGCAGCGCCCTTTGCGAGTCTGGGGGAAGTGGAACATTGGGGCCGTCAAAATCAAACTCGCTGGAAGGGTCCGCGTCTATATTGATGGATTTTGCACGTTTAGCCACTTTTCTTACCTCTAAAAATCGTCCAATGCCCAGCGAGCTTGCAAGCTTGACTCGCCGTGCTTTTCTGCCATTTCTTTGAATAGCGGATTTTTGCGCGCCAATGCCGCAGCGCTCTTTGAGAGTTTTTCCTTTTTTACACCTGTGGGCGTGCTTGCCTTCCTTTTTGCCATTTTCCGCGATCCCCTTTCAAAAGTATGGTTAGCGTGTAAGTTCGGTGTATCCTGAATCGCTCCGCGCATACTCAAATTCTACGTGCATAATGCGATGCTCACCCTTCTTTTCGATTCGTTCGGATACTTTTTTGAGTATTGTGCGACCACTTAACAATACCTCGAATTGGTCAGTGGAGCGACTCAAATTATGAATACTTGCCCCGGTTTTCTGTGCCGCTCCCTTAATTGTCATCAATACTTTATAATTATCC
>JAISSA010000152.1 GCA_031273365.1 Synergistaceae bacterium | reverse complement strand
TTGCGGCGACGTCGCACGCGACGCCGAGCCGGCCGGCAAGGTCCTCGAAATATTCCAGAATCTCCGGAGCGTCGTCCACCGCCAGAACGCGCACGTTCTTCCAGTTTATTCCGGGATCCAGAAGGCCGTGATGTTCTTCCGCTCCCCGCGTCACCTGTATGACGAAGGCGAAGGTGGACCCCTTCCCGGGCTCGGAGTCGATCCATATCCTGCCGCCCATCAGTTCGACGATGCGTTTGGATATCGCGAGGCCCAGCCCCGTGCCGCCAAACCTGCGCGACGTGCTGCTTTCGGCCTGTTCAAAGGAACTGAACAGGCGGGACTGCTGCTCCTTCGAGATGCCGATCCCCGTGTCGGTCACCTCGATCCGTATGGTGCATACGCCGTTTTCTTCCTTCACCAGATGCGTATCGAGGCTTATGGAACCGTGCTCCGGCGTAAATTTCACGGCGTTGCCCAGCAGGTTCGTTATCACCTGCGTCAGGCGCTGGTCGTCGCCGATCAGGGAATGCGGGATATCTCTGTCGATGCGGACGGTAAAGTCCTGCTGCTTCTCGTCCACCCGGAAATTGATGACGTTGACGACCTTCTGGAGCATTTTCTCGAAGTTGAAATTTATGGGCGAGAGTTCGAGTTTGTTCGCCTCTATCTTCGACATGTCCAGAATGTCGTTGATGACGCCGAGCAGGTGCGTGGACGCGTCCTCTATCTTCCGGATGCAATAGTCCTTTTTTTCAATGTCGGCGGAGGCCTTTGCGATTGCCGTCATGCCGATGATGGCGTTCATCGGCGTGCGCATTTCGTGGCTCATATTCGAGAGGAAACCGCTTTTGGCGCGGCTGGCCTGTTCGGACTTTTCCCTGGCGACCTGAATTTCGGTGACGTCCGTCGTCGTAATGATATAGCCGATTTTTTCGCCGGCCTTGTTCAAAAAATAGCTGGCGAAGCCCCTGACGTAACGTTCGCTCTCCTGCAAATACAGAACCTCGGCGTCGCGTCCTTCCTCCAGCGCCATAATGGGACAGTATTTCGAGCCGACGGGGTAAACGCTGTTCTCGTCATAAGGCTTGCCGATAACCTCGGGCAGGGTCTTTTTGCATATTCTGAGGCCGGCCTCGTTCATATAGATTATCCTGTAGTTCATGTCGATAATGCTGAGCGGGCCCCGCTCGCTGTCCACGATGCTGTCGGCCATGTCGTCGAACGCGGCGGCCAGCGTGCCGAACTCGTCCTTAACGGCCGTGTCGAAGCGAAATTGCCGTTCTCCGGACCGGAAGCGGGAGACGCCCTCGATGAGCCGCGTGATGTTGTTCGTCAGGTACGAGGCCATCCAGAGGGCGACGACGACGACCAGAGCGACCAGGACGACGGTCGTCAGGACGAGCTGAAGAAACGTGTCCGTGAGGTTGTTCTCTATGGCGGTCGTGAGTTTCTTTTCCGTCTCCCGGGCGGGACGCGTGAAGTCCTCGAGCCCCGCTCCGATGGCGACGAACCCGAATCCGCGTCTGGAATATCCGTTGGCCTCGGACGGAGCGTATTGCCCGGTATAATACGGGATGGCGGCGGCGGTGTTCAATTTGTATATCCCGCTCCAGAGAATGTAAAGCGACCCCGACCCGCCGTGCCGGGTCAGGTCCATCCAGCCCGTGCACTGCGGGGCGTTGTTCAGGTAACGTCCGTCCAGTCCGACGTGCCCCAGCCGCGTCAGGTCGGGCGTGGCCGTATGGTCCGGGTCGGGGCCCTTCGGGTCCGTTCTTCTCTGGTCCCTGAAAATGGGCTGATCTTTGATGAGGTCGTAAACGGGCCGTCCGTTCTCCGGGGTTTTGATGAGGTTTGGCCAGTTCGCCTTCAGGATGTCGAATCTTTCCTGCGCGGTGAGCTTCGTCAGCGTCTCCCCGTCGACGCCGCTCTTCGCCAGCAGATCGTTGTAAATCGACAGCGAAACCCATGGAATCTGCGGATCGCCGGTCTCGGGGTCGAAGCCGACGATGGAATTGTGCCTCGGGTGGCAGATGCTGCGGCACTGATAGTCCCAGATAAAGGCGTAGTTCCCCTCGTAGGCGCTCGGCAGTTCGGTGTATCGTTCGCCCATCGGCGTCTGATGGTCGACGAACTCCATAATATGGTCGTGGTTGAGCGCGAGCGTCACGTAACCGATCTTTTCGTCCCCCGCGTACACCGGCGTCGCCCATCGCACGATGCCCTCGAAGCGCTGCCCGTTCGGGTTTTCCTCGCCGGCGTAGGACTGCGCCTCCGGGTCGTAGACGATCTCGTAGCCTCGGGCTTTTGCCGCGCTCTCCACATTTTCCTTCGTATACAGGCCGATATAGTTCGAGCCGACATACGCGCCCGTCACGTCGGATACGTAGATGTCGCTGCCCCTTTCCCGGGTCAGGGCAGACAGCGCGGGCCAGTACGTCTCGGCGCGCACGAAGGTGTTTCGCCTGTCCGAAACCTGCCTCATCTCGCCCGTGACGAACCCGTCCTTATACCTCGCCTTGCGCGAGCCCGGCATGTCCGTGGTGCTTATCCTGACGCGTTCCATTCCGTCGAGGCCGATGAAGGTGACCTCATCGTAAAGCGGCACGTTTTCGTACCTCAGGGCGCTGGCCGGACGCGGATTATACGTGCTGCCGTTCACGGTGTCGTTGTTCTGCTCGTTCGTCGACAGGCCGAGGGTGTCCGACATGTCGGCGGTCTCCTCCGGGATCCAGGATTTTCCGTCGGGGGCCATCGTCCATTTGCCGTTTTTGACAAGCCTTCCCGTCTTGTTTCTTACAAACTGGCCATAAGCCTCTTCGATGCGGTCGATGTCTCCGCCGAGCGCGCCGGCGAGGGCCGCAAGATAACGAATATCCCCGTCGCGCCCGTACAGAAAGTCCGCCACCCTCTGCGCCGTATCCGTCGACATTCGTTCGATATTCTCGACCGCGCTGGCGTTCAGGGCCACGGACGAGTCATCGACGGCGATCTCTCTCAGGAGGCTCCCCAGCATGGTAAACTGACGCCACGCGATGACCGCCAGCAAAATCAGCGGGATGATTTTGGCGACAAGGAAGATGACCATGAGTTTTGTCCGCATTTCGAGACCAAAGCTGTTCGAGAGCGACTCTGTCAGCCTTTTGCAGCAATCTGTAAGTTTTTTCATCAATCTTTCAGTCAACCTTCCATACCAGGCTCCATGTCAAAATCAAACAGGACGATCAGGTTCTCTCAGGTCGCACTCTTTCGCGCAGCGTCCTGTCGCGCCGGCGTTCTATTTTACCAGGGGGATAACCAGCCAAGTTTATGCCAGAGCACGTGAGATTGCAAGTACGGGATTGCCCGGGGCGCGTAACCTCATGCAGGCGTCGCCTCATGCAGGTACAGTCCCATGTATAAGCGCACGCGGAATTCATGCCGTTTTCATGCCGAATTTGATGTATAATACCGAACCGTTACCGCATCTGTAAGGACGGATATGATTGAGAACGGATATGATTTCAGTGCCCGGAAACAACGACTTACGAAAAAACGAAAACGCCGGCTCTCCTGAACGTACGGGGTTACGGTTTCGTTCGCTGCTGGCGGACGGGGCTCTGGTGCTTTGCGCCCTTCTCTGGGGGCTGGGGTTCGTCGCCATGAAGGAGGCCCTCGGCGCGTGGCCGGCCTTTTCGATCCTGTTCTTTCGCTTCGGCATCGCGGCCCTGCTGACGGGCATCGTGTTCCACCGGCGCATTCTGAGGGCCAGACGCCGCGACCTCGTCGGCGGCGCGGTCATCGGCTGCTTCCTCTTTCTGGCGATGGGGATTCAGACGCTGGGGCTCGCCTTTACGACCGCCGGGAAGCAGGCGTTTCTGACGGCCGTGTACGTGATTGTCGTTCCCCTTCTCCTGTGGGTCCGGCAAAGAATTTTCCCCGGCTGGACGACGATGTTCAGCGCCGCGGTCTGCTTCACGGGGATGGGGCTTCTCACCTCCGACGCCACGGGGCCGCTCAACGTCGGGGACGTGCTGACGATCGTCGCCGCCGTGTTCTTCGCCGCGCAGATCATCGCCATCGGGGACCGGGCCGCAGGAGGAGATCCTCTGGTCCTGAGCTTCGCCCAGTTTTCCGTCGCCGCGCTGTTCTCCCTCGTCGTGGCGCTCTGGCGGGGCAACCCCATCGTGTTCCACGGGACCCGGGGAGTGCCGGAAATCCTCTTCAGCGCGTTTTTCTGCACCTTCTTCTGTTTTATGACGCAGACCGTCGCGCAGAAGTACACGACCCCCACCCACGCCTCCATCCTTCTCGGCCTCGAATCCGTCTTCGGCGTGCTGTCCGGCATCGTCCTCCTCGGGGAGACCCTCACCCTCAGGATGGGGATCGGCTGCGCCCTGATCTTTGGCGCCGTCCTCGTGGTCGAGCTGGCCCCGAACCTGCTCCGGCCGACGCCGATTCATTCGAGTTCGCGCCGGCCGGACCCCGAAGCAGTTCACGGATCAGATCTTCCCGGTTGAGGGCACGGAGCGCCTCTTTGACGAGGGCCCGGTTTTGCGGCATACGATGCTGCAAAAGGGCCCTCTGTATTTTTCGCTCTCCGGGCGTTCTCGCGACCACGACCTTTTCTCCCGTGAAGGGGTCGATGCCCGTGTAGTACATGCAGGTCGCCAGACTTCCCGGCGTCGGAATGAAGTCCTGCGCCTGACGGGGACAGAAGTCGAGTTCGGCGGCGAACCGCGCCAGCTCCACGGCTTCCTTCAGGCCCGACCCGGGATGTGACGTCATGAAGTAGGGCACGAGGTACTGTTTTTTACCCAGACGTTCGTTGATGGCCCGAAATTTCGCCATGAACCTGCGGTACTGTCCGATATCGCCCTTGCGCATGACGCGCAGCACGGCGGGCGACGCGTGCTCGGGGGCCACCTTCAGCTGTCCGCTGACGTGGTGCCGGCAAAGCTCCGTCAAAAATCGTTCTCCCCGTTCGCCGTCCGCCATCATATAGTCGTAGCGCAGCCCCGAGCGCACAAAGACCTTTTTGACCCCCCTGACGAGACGGGCCTTCTCCAGAAGCTCCAGATAGTCCTCGTGCGACGTGTCCAGGCGTTTACAGGGTTCGGGGAACAGGCATTCCCGATGCCTGCAGGTTCCCCGCGTCAGCTGGTCCGGGCAGGCGGGGCGCCGAAAGTTCGCCGTCGGGCCGCCGATATCGTGGATATATCCCTTGAAATCCTTCATGCGGCTCAGCGCCTCGATTTCCCTGAGTATGGACCCGTGACTGCGGGCTTGGACGATCCGCCCCTGATGGGCGTGGATGGAGCAAAAGGCGCAGCTTCCGAAGCACCCCCGGTGGCTCGTGACGCTGAACTTCACCTCCGCCAGGGCGGGGACGCCCCCGAACGCGTCAGCGCTCGGATGCCATGCCCGCAGGTAGGGAAGGTCGTAGACCTCGTCCATCAGGTCCTCCGTCAGAGGCAGAGCCGGCGGAAGCTGAACCAGCAAGCGCCTGCCGTGCCGCTGAACCAGAGGGCGGCCGCGAATGGGGTCCTGTTCGAGCGACGCGAGGCGAAAAGCCTCGGCAAAGGCCTTTTTGTCGGAGCTGACCTCGTCCCAGGAGGGCAGCTCGACGAAATCGGGCAGATGATCCGTCTCGTCCGCGACGTAGCAGGTCCCGCGCACCTCGCGCAGGGCGTCGACGGGGAACCCTCCATCGAGAGCGGCGGCAATTTCGAGGATCTGTCGCTCGCCCATCCCGTACACCAGCAGGTCGGCCTGGCTGTCGACCAGGATGGAGCGACGCAGCGCGTCGGACGGGTAGTCGTAGTGCGCGAAACGGCGCAGACCGGCCTCGACCCCTCCGATGATCAGGGGAATCTCGCCCCAGATCTCCCGCACCTTCTGGCAGTAGACGATGGTGGCCCGATCGGGGCGGAGGCCGACCCTGCCGCCGGG
Source organism: Synergistaceae bacterium (assembly GCA_031273365.1). GTDB lineage: Bacteria > Synergistota > Synergistia > Synergistales > Aminobacteriaceae > JAISSA01. The sequence continues at coordinate 3,967 of JAISSA010000152.1, read as the reverse complement.
AGAGTAGGCGTCGGAGCTGCGGGTTTTCTTGCCGGCGGTGAGTTTGCTCAGCATCGAGTCCAGGTTGCCCGCTCCGACGAGGACCCCCAGCCGGGGGCGTCCCATGACCGTGAAGGCGTCGGACGAGCGCCAGTCCGGCTGGGCGACGATGCCCACGCGGAAGCCGTGCGACTCCAGAAGGCGTCCGATCACCGCCATGGCGAAACTCGGGTGATCGACGTAGGCGTCGCCGCTCAGAAACACGAAATCGAGCTCCTCCCATCCCCGCGCGTCCATGTCGGCGCGACAGACGGGCAGAAAGAGCCTGTCGGTCTCTCCCCCGAGCGCCTTCTGCCGCGTTTCATCCTTTTCGTACAATATTTTTCACCACCTGACAACGCCTCGCTGTTCGGATAAAAAGTAAAAAAAAGGCCCCGGGGAATCCGTCCCTGAAGCCTTTTCTCGGTTTCACTATGGTCGGGGCGAGAGGATTTGAACCTCCGACCTCCTGGTCCCGAACCAGGCGCGCTTACCAGGCTGCGCTACGCCCCGAACAAACGAGAGGCATTCTAGCATTTATGTTCGTCGTCGTCAAATGGCTTCTGCCCGTCTCGGAAAACAAAACAAAACCCTGCGCCTGGTCCCTCATGGACGAATGCACTTGACAGTAGAGAATTTTTTATTTATTATGGTTGATAAATAAAATTATAATTAACATACTCGTCAACTTACAGGAAGAAGATGCCCTGATGAGTACAGGAAGACGAATTCGTCTGTTTCGTTGCGCCCGGGGGTGGACTCTGGAAGAACTGGCCTTGCGGATTAACAATGCCGCAGGCGTCAGGAAAAAAATCATTACAAAACAGGCCCTCTCGAAATATGAAGCAGGAAAAATGTCTCCGTCCCCGAAAATTCTTAGCGCGTTGGGGAAAGTCTTTGGCGTGAAGGAATCATCTTTTCCTGAAGAAACTGCAATCATTGTAGAAATCGTAGCTTATAGAAGGAAACCGGCCATGACGCAGAGAGAGGAAGAAAGCATCCGGTCTCAGGTGCAGCTTCGTATGGAGACAGGCTTACGCCTCCAGTTCGCGTTTGCGGGAACGAGCGTATGCGCGCAGTATCCCATCGCTTCTCTGGCCGATGCGGAGGCGGCGGCGGAACAGCTGAGGAAAGACTGGGAGCTTGGGACCGCCCCCATTGCGAACATGACGGATTTTCTGGAAGATCATTGTATCCATGTTTTGGTTGTCCCCTTCGATTCAGGGACTTTCGAGGGTCTCTCCTCCTGGGTCTGCCAGGGAAAAGGACAGGGAAAAGAGGGAGAAAGACTTGCGGCGGCGGTTGCCGTGCGAACGGGAATAACCGTCTGTCGCCATCGATTGACGCTGGCTCACGAGCTGGGGCATTTGCTTTTGCATTGCACGCCTCCTTTCGAGGATGAAGAAAACGCCTGTTATCGTTTTGCGGGAGCAGTTCTCGCACCTGCGGGAACTTTGAAAAGAGATTTCGGCGCCAGACAAAGAACCGTGACCCTCGACGAATTGCTGCTCCTCAAGCAACGCTACCTTGTCAGCATGCAATGCCTGCTTCGTCGCCTGCTGGAGCTGGAATTGATCTCCCCGTCTCATTATCAGGAGTGGCGCGCCCGGATCAAAAAAGCGGGATGGGAGGCATTGGAGCCCGGGGACGAAATACGCAACGAGACAGGCACTTTAGCCTCGTTGCGAGTTCGACGCGGCCTCAACGAAGGCATCATCAGCAAAGCTGAAAGCAGCATTTATCTGGGAAGGCCGGCGAAGCTCCAGAAATCTTCACTGAACCCGCCTCTCCCCAGTGCAGAAGAGGATGACGAGTTCTCTTAAATGCAGTGAATTTAATGTACGCTATTAGCAGGAATCTCATGTTGGGGACAAGGGGAGAGAAACGGCGTGAAAATTTTTTTGGGTATCGACTTCGGAACGACGCAGACAATCGTCACGATGATCCGGGAGGGCTCGAAATATGAACCGGAGATCGTCGAGATAGACGGGCAGAGAACCGTGGATACTGCGTTGCGCCTCGACGCGGAGGACAATGTGCTGTTTTTCGGGCAGAACGCTTTAGATAGAATGCATGAAGCGCCTGAAGACACGTTTTACAACTTTAAAACGGCCATCGGCTCAGGAAAAACGTTTCGTTCTTCCTGTAAAGACTACACGCCGGAAACTCTGACGTTCCTTTTCCTGAGACATCTGCGTCAGAAGCTCGAAAAAAAATACTTCAACGTGGGCAATTTAACGGCGGAAAAAGATATCTATTGCACCATCGGATGCCCGGCTTCCTGGAACGAAAAGCAGAGGAGTACGCTCGTCGATCTGGCCGAAAAGGCGGGGTTTCCAAACGTTTCCTGCTGCGACGAGCCTTTCGGCGTCATCTATTACTACCACTTCAGAGGGGAGCTTCCTCTCACAAAAACCCGGAATATCCTCGTCTACGATTTTGGAGGGGGAACGACGGACGTCGCCATTGAAGAAATCTCCCCGGACTCGGTCCGCGCCGTGGCTGGCCGCGCCGCGCTAGTGGCGCCAAAAGTGCTGGCCGCGGCCGGAATATCTAATCTTGGGGGTAAAGATTTCGACGAAAGGCTGAGAGATCATTTTATAGAAGAGATGGGTGGTACCGCCGCGACGTTTGGGGTTAAAGATTCGAGGATATTGGAGAATTACGCGAAATTGCTCAAGGAAGCGCTTTCAATCTCCATAGACAATGGCGTCACTTTTGTGGAAAAGGTCGTCCCCATGCTTTTCTCGAGACGCAGTTCCCATAAGCTCGCCTTATCGAAAAAAGAGTTTGAGCGAATCTGCGGTTCTTTTATTGAACGGTTGGAAGAGCCCATTTACGATGCTCTAAATACGGCGACATTTGGTGTGGATCAGGTCGATGACGTTATCATTGCCGGCGGCTCTTCTCGGCTGTATTACGTGAAAAGCAGGGTAAAGGCTTTGTTCCCAAAAAGCAATATCGTGACGAGCGCAAACCCGGTGGAAGTTGTCGCCAAAGGTCTGGCGCTTTATGGGAGGTCGCCTGTCGCTGAGGCAAAGCCCGGCGGGGTGCTACAGGAAAAAGAAAAAGAAGGCAGCGCGCAATCTGCCGAGACAAAAGTCCTGTTGAGTAAAGAAGACACAAAACCTGAACGCCAGAAAAGGCCCTGGGGTCAAAAATGGCTGCCGGTAGCCGCCGCTGTGGCGGTGATGGCGTTTGGGGGAATCTATTTTTACAGCCTTCAGAAAAATACGGAGACCGTCTCAACAGGCAGTACTCCGGTCCAGGCAACTCAGACGGCAAAAGAAACGGTAAACCCCGGCGTATCCGTAAAAGAAACAGAACAAACTTTGGAGTCCTCCGATGAGCACTATGCTTTAGGGGATAAATATTACAAAGAAGGGGATTATCCTCAGGCAGTCGAATGGTATCGCAAGGCAGCAGAACAGGGACATACCTCCGGCCAAAATAGCCTGGGCTATATGTACCAGCATGGTCTGGGAGTAACGCAGGACCATAAGCAGGCCATCGAGTGGTATCGCAAGGCAGCAGATCAGGGGGATGCCTCTGGCCAAAGTAGCCTGGGCGATATGTACTGGCAGGGACTGGGAGTAAGTCAGGACTATAAACAGGCCGTCGAATGGTATCGCAAGGCAGCAGAACAGGGACATACCTCCGGGCAAAATAACCCGGGCTATATGTACCGTAACCTGGGCTATATGTATCGGTATGGCTTGGGAGTAAGTCAGGACTATAAGCAGGCCATCGAATGGTATCGCAAGGCAGCAGAACAGGGGAATGCCTTCGCCCAAAATAGCCTGAGCGATATGTACCGGCAAGGCACGGGAGTAACCCTCGGTGTATCCGTAAAAGAAACAGAGCAAACTTTGGAATCTTCCGATGAGCAATATGCTTTAGGGTTGAAATATTACAAAGAACGGGATTATCGTCAGGCGATGGAATGGTA
>JAISSA010000149.1 GCA_031273365.1 Synergistaceae bacterium | reverse complement strand
GAGCTACAAAGGACATCATTTTTGATGAACTTTGACGGGATTCGAACCCGCGACCCCACGGTTAACAGCCGATGTAATCGCCTTGCCCGCTACGAGGACCGAAGAAATTATACATCGTGGCCGGCGTCGTCACCCCGACGGAGTCCGGGGCGGTACTGCTCCCTTCCTGACCGTCTTCCTGCCCGCCGCGATGGGCTTTTAGAGGGACGCGAGCAAAGGGCCGCCCCGCAGGCGAACGGGGCGCTTACGTTACTGATCGTTCACAGCCGTGGGTCGACGGGTTCGCTCTCCAGAGCGGCCACCGCGAAGACGCATTCGTGCACCCTGTGGAGCGGTTCGCGCTTTACGAAACGTTCGAGCGACTCCATACCAAGGGAGAATTCGGCCAGGGCGAGGCGATTTTTTTTGGAAAGAGAGCGCTTCCGAAGCCGCGCAAGGTGCTCCGGGAGCGTGTACTCCGGTCCGTAAATAATGCGCAGATACTCCCTTCCCCGGCATTTTACGGCGGGCTGCAGCAGTTTGCCGTCTTTTTTCGCGACGAAATCCAGCGGCTTGACCACCATCCCCTCGCCGCCCGAGTCCGTGAGACGGATCCACCAGGCCACGCACTCCGCGACGCTCGCCTCGTCGCTCAGGTCGACCGCGATATGGTCCGTCGGAATGAAAAGCGGATCGACGCCGGTCATGTACCGGCGGATATTGTCCATGTGCGCGAGGTGAGTGACGTCGTTCCATACCCTGCCCTCCGTGGCCAGGACGTGAAAAGGCGCGATGCGGCAGTCTTCCAGACCGCGCACCGTCCAGCAGTAGCGCCGGTACGCGTCGACGTACAGCTCGCAGCATTCGCGCCGCAGCCTGTGGGACTCCAGCACCGACGATAAATCCACGTTCTGACCGGAGACGCGTTTGTCCACGGCAAAAGCGTCGGCGTGACGCGTCGCGGCCCGCTCCAGAGACTGTATCGCCTGGGCAAGCCCGGACAGGCCCGACCGCCCGGTCGGAGCGTACTGTTCTTTCAGCAGTTTTTCGGCTTTTGCGGACCAGGGCATGAGCTCCGCGTCGAGGCAGACCCAGCCGGTGTCAAAGTCCCGCCAGAAACCGGTCGTCTCCATCTGGGCGCAAAGCCTGCGCAGAATTTCGCGTTCTTTGCCAGCTTTGCCGGCTTTGCCGGCGTCGCCGGCGTCGAAGAAATGCCTGCCGGTTCGCGTGCAGATCAGCCCTGCGGCGCCGTCTTCCCCCTCCGCTTCCACGTGAAAACGGGATTTCGCGACCTCCGCGTCGCGGCACAACACGATCACGGCGCGGCTTCCCATGTGTTTTTCCTCGCAGACGACGCGCCCGACGCCTCGCGTTTTATAGTAGCCCAGGGCTTCGAGAGGATGCTCCAGGTAATCGTCGAGGCAGCTCGTGGCGCAGGGGGACATCGTGGGCGGCAGGTAGACGAGCCAGCGGGGGTCGGCGGCAAAGCGGCTCATTGTCTCGAGCGCCGCGGCGGCGTGCTCCTCCCCAATGGTGATGGCCGCGTGCAGCCCCGTCGAAATGCGCCTGCGCCCCAGAACGTCCTTGATGTCGAGCATGTCGCCCACCGGCGGGTCCGTCGCAAGCGGTCGCACCGGAGCGTAATATTCCCTGCGGGCCCTGACCTGCAGGCACGTTTTTTCGGGATAGCGAAACGCGGTGAGGCTTCCGCCGAACACGCAGCCGGTGTCCACGCAGACGGTGTTGTTTATGTTCTGCACCTCCGCAAGGGGAGTGTGCCCATAGACGACGACGGCCTTTCCCCGGTAATCCTCCGCCCAGTTGATGCGCACCGGAAGGCCGAACTCGTCGGTCTCCCCCGTGGTCTCGCCGAAAAGGCAAAACGCACGCACCCTTGCCGACGCGCGCCCCTGATATTTTTCCTTCAGGCCCGCGTGGGCCGTCACGAGCCTGCCGCCGTCCAGAACGCAGTGGCTTACGAGGCCATCGAGAAAGACCTTCACGGCGTCCCGGAACTCCTGAGGTTCCTTCTCCAGTTGTGCGATCGTTACGTTAAGCCCGTGCGTGGACCGGACGTCCGTGCCCTTCAGCCTCCGCAGCAGCTTTATCTCATGGTTGCCGGGCATACAGAGGGCGTCGCCGTTCGACGTCATATTCATGACGAGCCGCAGCGTTTTCACGTTTTCCGGGCCCCGGTCGCAGAGGTCGCCGAGGAATATCGCCCTGCGCGCCCTTTGCGTCGTCGCGTCGACCGGAGGCCGGGCGGTGCAGTTTTCTCCGTCGACCGAATAGCCCAAAAGCTCCAGCAGCGCGCAAAGTTCATCGTAACAGCCGTGGACGTCGCCTATTATGTCGAAGGGCCCCGTCTCCTCCCGCCTGTCGTTCCACAGTTTGGTGCGGACGATCTCCAGGGCGTCGGCCTCCTCCGGACTTTTCAGGACGTGCACGTGCCGGAAGCCCTCCCTGCGCAGGTATTTCAGGCTGCGCCGGAGCTCGTGCACGTGGCTCCGCACCACGCGGGGCGGATAGTTGCGGTCCGGCCTGAGGCTGTTGCGGGACTGGCACAGTTCCTCGGGGAAATCGAGGACGATCGCCGCGGCCTGACAGTCCTGCCCCTGCGCGAGCTGCACGATTTTCTCCCGGGCCGGCTTCTGCACGTTCGTGGCGTCGATGACGGTCAGTTTCCCCGCGTCGAGCCGTTTGTTCGCCACGCAGTAGAGCGCGTCGAACGCGGCGGTATTGGCCGACTGGTCGTTTTCGTCGTCGGAGACGAGGCCTCTGAAAAAGTCGGAGCTCAGCACCTCCGTGGGTTTGAAAAATTTTTTCGCAAACGTGGATTTCCCGCTGCCGGACGCGCCTATGAGCGCAACGACGCAGAACTCCGGAATCTCTATTCGCACAGCGTGAACACCCCCATTTGGGTTTGTGCGCCCAATTTTTCGTCACTGTCGCCAATGTCGCTGTATACGGCCGAATAACCGTATTTCTCCGCGACGGCGTCGCCCCATGTCCTGAACTGTTCCCGAGTCCACTCGAAGCGGTGATCGCCGTGCCGCAGCCCGCCCCCCTGAGTTTGATAAGGGGTTTCAGGGGGGCCAGTGAGCCCCAGGGGCGAACGAGCCCCGCCCCCCTGAGCCTGATTTTGGTACATATTTACGAATTTCTCGTTGTATTCGGCGTTTGGTGTGGTCAGCACGACGACGCCCGGCCTGGCCGCCTCGAAGACGGCCTGGGCGAACGCGGGGAGCCTGTTCAGATCGATATGCTCCACGACTTCGACGCAGGCCGCGGCGTCGTATCCTCCAAACCGTTTGTCCCTGTAGGTGAGCGAGCTCTGGAACAGCACGACGCGGTTTTTCTGCGCGTCGGACATCTCGTCGATCCTGAGACGCCGTGCGGCGTACTCCAGCGCGCTGAGCGACACGTCCGTCCCGGCGATCTTCCCGAACGCCCCGTCCCTCAGCAACATCCGGAGCAGTTTGCCGCTGCCGCAGCCCATATCGATCACCGAGTGGACGCCTTTCTCCCGCAGGACCGCGACGACGGCCTCCAGCCTCCTTTTGTTCAGCTTTGGAACGCGGACCCTGTCGAATACCTCTCCGGTCGAGCCGTCCTCACCGTTTTCGCCGTCCATGCGGTCCAGCGCCACCTGCGCAAGCCGCCGGCTCCGGTCGAAGTAGCGGCTGGTGATAAAACCCCTCTCAGGGTGGTCTTTCAGCCAGCCTTCTCCGTGCCGCAGCAGTTTTTTCACCTCGTCCTCCCCCGTCCAGTAGTGCTTCCGGCGGTCGAAAACGGGGATGAGCACGTAGAGATGGGAGAGCAGGTCCCTCAGGCGCACGGTCCCGCTGATGGAGAGGTCGACGCAGGGGCTGTCGCCCCATTCCGGGTATTTCTCGTCGAGCAGGTTCCCCGTAAACTCCACCGAGTAGCCGAGCGGCGCGAAAACCCTCTCCAGCATTGCGTTATCTCCTCTGCAGGGCAACATCGTCACCGTCGCGGACAGGCGGAGCGCGGAGTCCGCGAGCTCCTGCCGTTCTTCGCTGCGGCCTGCCATCGCCGAGCCGTACACGCTGGAGATCGCCGTACTCATGAAGGATGAACATACGTATGGCCTGTCGTTGACGTAATCGAACAGTCCGCCGTCTTTGGAGCCGGCCTTCCCGCGAGCCAGGTCGATCGGGTCGATGTCGAGCAGCAGGGCGGCGGTGCATCGCTGTTCGTTCGCCTCGGGATAGAATACGTATGCCTTTCCGAAATTCAATCGGAACACCTGCGGACGCGTCGGGTTTTTATGAAGCAAAAAACCAAGGTCCGTGGCGTTTTCTCCGCTGTACGTGATGGAAAGCAACATCGTCAAACCCACCTTATGAGATTAAATTCAGGGGGGGCAGGGCCCGTTCGCCCTTGGGGCTCACTGGCCCCCCCTGAAACCCCCCAAAACTCAGGAGGGCAGGGGAACGTGTTCCCGCGCCCGTTCGCCCCTGGGGCGGCCCCCCTGAAACCCCTGGTGCTGTCCTGAGTGCTTGCCGGAACAGGAATGTCCACAACTTAAAGAAAATTAACGGGGTCAGGGGCCTAAGGCCCCTGCGGGGTATGGGGCAGAGCCCCATGTCTTTTAAGTTGCGGCCATCATTATATTACTTATTCGGGTTTATGACGCAGGATTTACAAAACGTGGCGCGGGGGGTAGTATACGGAAAGAATGTGAGCCAGACAGGAGGGAATAGCATCATGTTCGTGTTTGTTGTTTCATTTGTCACATACCTGCTCCTCTCCTGGTCGGGCGATATGAGCATACAGGAGGTAACGATCGCGTTTTTTCTGGCGATCGCGGTTTCCTTTATGGTCTCACGGTCGTCCCGGTCCGGATTCTGGAGCATGAAGGGGCTCAGTCCGCGGAGGTTATGGAATTTTTTGCATTACATCTTCGGACCCTTTGCTGTCGGGCTCTTTCAGGCCAATATTGACGTGGCGAAACGGGTTATTACGGGTGAGATCAACCCGGGCATCGTGAAGTTCAATCCGAGGCTGAAGACCGATATTGGGCGCATGATGCTGGCGAACTCGATCACCCTCACCCCGGGAACCCTCACTGTCGACATCGACGACGAGGGAGTGTTTTATGTCCACGCGATCAATCTGGAAACCCCAAATCCCGCGGAAGAACAGATCTGCGGCTCATTTGGAAAATGGGTCAGGAGGATAGCGGAATGAGCGCGAGTCAATATCTCTTTGTCGGCATGGCCCTGATTATGGCCCTGCTGGTCATCCTGGTGTCCGGGCGGCTCATCGTCGGCCCGACGACGGCGGATCGTCTGATCGCCCTCGACGTGATCAACACGCTGGTGTCGGGAATTATGCTGCTGCTGGGGGCGGTGTACGACTCGGTCGTCATGGTGGACGTGGCGATCGTGTACATGGCGCTTTCCTTTGTGAGCACCCTTTACTTCGCGCGCCACCTCGAGGGGGGATTTTAATGCTGCTGGCCTTTTTCGTCGGCCTTCTCCTTCTGGTCAGCGTTGTTTTCAACTGCCTGGGGGCGGTGTCCCTCTATCGTTTCCCCGACGTCTACACGCGCCTCCATGGCGCGACGAAGTGCACCACGTTCGGGACGCTTTTTATCGCTTTCGCTCTTCTGCTGTACTCGATCATCCGCTTTATGGCCGTGGAGGGAGAAAGCCGTTTTCTGGTTCTGTTCATTCACGTCCTGATCGCGGCGGTCGTTCTGCTGATCTCGAACCCCGCCGGAGCCCACGCTCTGGCGCGGGCCGCGCACCGCAGCGGCATCCTGCCGGAACCGGCCATCGTCGACTCTCTCGAGGACATGGAAAAGGAGATGACCAGACAGAGGGGGGGGGTGGCGCTGTGAATCCCGCACTGCATGTTCCCGTTCTGCTCATGCTTCTTCTTTCCGCCTTTATGGCGCTCTGGTTCAGAAACCTTCTTCATTCCATAATTTCCCTTGGAATCTTCAGCCTTCTGCTCGCCCTGGAGTTCTACATCCTGAGGGCGCCCGACGTGGCCATCGCGGAGGCCGCCATCGGCGCGGGGCTTTCGACGACGATTTTTATCATCACCCTTCGCGCGGTTCGCGATCGAAACAGGAGGGAGAAGCCATGAAAAGGACGATTTTCGTCGTCGCGGTCATCGTGCTGGCCGGCCTGCTGAGCGGGACGTTCGAGGCGATTCACCCCTTTGGGGTTCCCTCCGATACGGCGATGGACGACTACATTCTGCAGCACGCCCCCCGCGATCGATCGGCTCAGAATGTAGTGACTTCAATGGTTTTTGATTTCAGAGGGTTCGACACGCTGGGGGAGGCCGCGGTGCTTTTTACGGCGCTGTGTTCCATAGGCGCGCTCTTCCGGGATGGAGGGAAGCAGGAATGAAGCCGTTATCCGTAATAGTGACGTCTGTATGCGATGTTTTCGCGTGGTTTATGATCGTCTTCGGCGTTTACGTCATCAACAACGGACACAATACGCCGGGGGGCGGGTTTCAGGGCGGCGCCATCGTCGCCACGTTCCTCAGCTTTTTATTGGTGGCCTACGGCGGCAGGAGGTTTTTGTCCTGGGTGCGGGAGGGGCTGTACGGTTTTTTGGAGTTTGTGGGCCTGATGGCCTTCTTCATCTTCGGCTGCGTGGGGTTTCCCAACTCCTTTTTCTACAACTCTCTGGCAATCCCCGAGGGAGGCGCGCCGCTCTCCAACTGGATTCCATGGAGCGGCACCATTTCGCTGATGAACATCGCCGTCGGCTGTGAGGTCGTCGGCGCGCTGTCGCTGGTCATCGTTTATATGTACAGCAGCATCCGGCTGGTCGATACGGGCGCCGGGATGGGAGGGGAGCGCGGTCATGACCGATTCGATCGTTAAAACGCTGGATTCCGTGGGCAACGCCCCGTATTTCGTCGTCGCCCTTCTGGTCCTGATGGCGCTCACCGCGATTCTGACCCAGAAGAATCTGATCAAAATCTGCATCGCGGTCGCGATTCTCGGGTCCTCCGTGAACCTGTTTCTGGTCCTGCTCGGTTATCGCGACGGAGGAAGCATTCCCATCTACTATCTGAAGGGAGCGGAAAAGGGCATGGTGCTGCCCACGCCGCAGTGCCTGACGCTCACCGCGATCGTCATCGCGCTTGCCACGACGGCGCTGATGCTCTCTCTGATCATTTTGATCCATAAGCACTACGGGACGCTGAATATCGACGAAATCAGGAGGTTACGGGGATGAAACTGCATGAGCATCTTCCGGCGTTTCTCGTGATGGTTCCCCTCCTGGGGGCGTTTCTCACACCTCTTGTCGCGTCCTTTGGCAGAGTGGTGCGCAACGTGTTTTTCGTGTTCTTCTCCCTGCTGACCCTTGTGATCGCCGTCTCCATCGGCATGAGCGTCTTCGGCGGACAGATTCTGGTGTACGTTATGGGGGGAGAAAATTTTGCCCTGACGCTTCCCTCCGGGATGACCTATCCCGTGCGCATTCTCTTCGAGATCGACGCGTTCGGCGCGCTTCTGATCCTCTGCATCGCGCTCGCGGCGTTTGCGGGTTCGGTCTTTTCCATCAATTACATGGACCGCTTTTCCGGGTGGAAACGTTTTCTGTCGCTTTATTTCCTGATGACCGCCGGGGCGCTGGGGATGTGCGCCACGGGCGACCTGTTCAACTTTTTCGTCTTCGTGGAGGTGTCCTCGATCGCCTCTTTCGGCCTCATCGCCTTCTGGAGGGACAAGCCCGAGACCATCGAGGCCAGCTACAAGTACATGCTGGTTTCCCAGGTGGCGGCGCTTCTGCTTCTCATCGCCATCGGGACGCTTTACGGCAGGTACAACGCCCTGAACATGAGCGCGCTGGCGGCCATGGCGCGCACCGGGACGCTCGACCGCGTCGTCCTTGCCCTGATCATCTCCATCCTGGCCTTCAAGTGCGGCGCGTTTCCGATGCACGCGTGGATGCCCGACGCCTATGCCGAGACCCCGAGCGGCGTGACCTGCCTTCTGGTGACGGTCAGCCAGGCCTCCTTCTATGGCCTGATACGCGTCTGCTACTCCATCTTTCCCGGCGTCGCGCGGGAGGGGACGGTTGGCTGGATCCTGATCGTTCTGGGCTGCATGTCGATGTTTTTCGGCGTCATGATGGCCGTCGTGCAGCACGAAATCAAGCGCCTGATGGGTTACCATTCGATCTCTCAGGTCGGATACATGCTGCTTGCGATGGGCGTGGGACTTCTGGCGCTGGACGGCCGGGGAAACGCGGCGGCTTACGGCCTCACCGCCATGAAGGGCGGACTTTTCCACGTCATGAACTACTCCATTTACAAGGCGCTGCTCTTCCTGTGCGCGGGGTCTCTCTACTACGCGACGGGCACGCGCGACCTGGATAAAATGGGAGGACTGGCGCGCAACATGCCCTGGACCACGGGCATGTTCGTCGTGGCGGCCGCGGCCATCTCCGGGCTTCCTCCGTTCAATGGCTTCGTCTCCAAGCTGCTGATCTACGAGTCCAGCTTTGTGGTGCATCCTCTGTTGCCGGCCATCGCCATGATCACCTCCGTGCTGACCCTCGCGTCCTTCGTCAAGGTCTTTCAGTCCGCGTTTCTGGGCCCGGCGAAGACGAAATTCATCGCGGTGCGCGAGGTTCCCGCGGGGATGCTGACGGGGATGATGGTTCTCACGGTGGTGACTCTGCTGCTCTCCCTGTTTCCAGGCTGGTTCATGAACAACGTTTTTACGAAAGCGGCCGAGGCCCTCGTGGACCATGAGGGATATATTCGCGCGGTCATGGGGGGAGGAATGTGAGATGTGGGGACAGGTAACCTCCGGATTTGGGTACTGGGACGTTTTTACCTGGTTTTTTTTCTTTGCGCTGATCTCTTTCTTCGTCCTGTGGGTTCGCTCTCTCGGGAGGATGGATTACAAGCGCAACTCCGACCAGGACGAAATTTACTGGTCCGGCAACGAGGTCCCCGAAGACGGGGCCCAAATATCGGTTCCCGCCTCGTCGTCCTATTGGGGATTTCGCGTCGCCATGGAGCCGCTGTATCGGATTCTTTTGGCCTTCCACAGCGGAAACGCCTCCGACTATGCCGGATATTTCGTCGTGACCGCGGCGCTGGTCGGGCTTCTGATTCTTCTGTAATACCCGGTTGACATTCGAGATTTTCCGGATTTGGGGGGCGAATAAAAATGAAATCTTTCGATATGGATATACTCAGGATATTGCCGCGTTCTCTATGGGTGACGACGTGCAACTCCGGTTCCTGTAACGGCTGTGATATCGAGGTTGTCGCAACGCTGGGCCCCCGGTACGATATCGAGCGCTTCGGCATGAAGCTGGTGGGCACTCCGCGTCACGCGGACGTTTTGATCGTGACCGGTCCCGTAACCCATTTCATGCACGAGAAGCTGAAGCGCATTTACCATCAGATGCCCGACCCGAAGGTCGTGGTGGTGGTCGGAAACTGCGGGTGCTCCGGGGATGTTTTCTATAAATCCTACAATCTCGACGGGCCTGTGGACAACATCATCCCGGTCGACGTCTACGTGCACGGGTGCGCCCCGCGCCCGGAGGCCGTCATCGAGGGCGTCACGAAGGCCGTGCTGAAGCTCGAGGGGCTGGGCAAAAAGCCGGACAAAAAAGAAGAGGCGCAGGAAGCCGAAGCGATGAAAGAAGCCGAGGCGGCTGGGGGGGTGGCGTTGTGACCTCCAAATTCAAAAAAATGGCCGTGGACTGCGAGACCCTGGTCGCCGCGTTGAAGGCGAAATTCGCGGACGACATCGTGAGGCTGGACGTCCGCGAGCACAGAGGAGGAAGTTTGAACGAGGTTCAGAGCCGCGATCTGTGGATCGAAATTTCCCGGACGGCGTTTCGCCCCTTTCTGGACTTTCTGTTCGAGTACGACTTCGTCGACTTCCACGTGATCTCCGGCGACGACGTCGGGATCGCCGACGCCGTTCAGACTCAGACTCAGAGTCAGGCTCAGGACCAGAATCCGGATGGTCAGAATCAGGAAAAACCCCAGGAAGACTCGGTCCTGCTTCACTATCATTTCTCGCTCTTTCAGCGTTCGCGCTGCGGGCGCATGGGGGTGACGCTGTCGGTTCGCGTGCCGAAAGGCGACCTCTCCGTCCCCTCGATTTTTGACCTTCTTCCCGGTTCGGAGTACAGTGAACGCGAGATGCACGAGATGCTCGGGGTCGAGTTTGTCGGCCTGCCGAACAGTGCGCTGGTCTTCCTTCCGGAGGACTGGAATGAAGAAATCAAACCATGGCGGCGCGACGGCGTCGGGCCAGCTCTCGAAGCTCTTCGAGAGCTGAGTTAGAGCCGGATATGCAGGAGGAATAGCAAATGTCGACAACCTATACAATACCGGTCGGACCGGTGCATGTCGGCCTGAAGGAACCGATTACGGCGTGGCTGGAGCTGGAAGGAGAACGCATCGTCAACGCGCGGGTGCGCCCGGGCGCGATCCATCGCGGCATCGAGTTCATGGCGCGCGAGCGGAACCCCATTCAGGTCATTTATCTCTCGGAGCGCATATGCGGCATCTGTTCATTCAGTCACGTCATATGCTTTATTCGCGCGGTCGAGGACCTGGCGCAGATGAACGTTCCGGTCCGCGGTCAGTATATTCGCAGCCTTGTGCTGGAGCTGGAGCGCGTCCATTCCCACCTTCTGTGGTCGGGGGTGGCCTGTTACACCATCGGCTTCGACTCCGCGTTTCATTTGGGTATGCAGATGCGCGAACGTGTTATGGATGTGCTGGAGCTGCTTTCCGGAAACCGCGTCAACTACGGCGTCGCCACTTTCGGGGGAGTGCGCTGGGACGTCACGCCGGAGCTGGAGAAGGCGCTGCGCGGGATGGTCCGGTACTATCGTCAGGAATTTACGCCCTTCAGAGAGATCGTTATGGAAGATCCCGTGGCTCAGGCGCGCATGAGGAACGTCGGGGTCCTGACGCGGGACGAGGCGGTTCGCTACAGCGCCGTGGGGCCGACGGCGCGCGCCAGCGGCCTGAGGATCGACCTGCGTAAAAGTTCGCCCTATGAGGCCTACGCGGACTTCGACGTCGAGCCCGTCGTGCCGCAGGACTATTTCGGAGAGGCGCACGGCGACGTTCTCGACCGCTTTGCGGTCCGCGTGCTCGAGGTTTATCAGTCGCTCGACATCATCGAGAAAATATTGGACGGACTGCCCGAGGGCCCGTTCGTCGAAGAGGCGAACCTCAACAAGGTCATGGCCTCCCTGAAGAAGGCCGACGGCACGGGATGGGGAATCATCGAGGCGCCCCGCGGCGACGACACGCATATCGTGAGCCTGAAGGGCGGCGTCGACAACGTTTTATGGTGGAAAGTTCGGGCGCCGACCTACGCGAACGCGGTTTCCTGGCCCATCATGTTTCGCGGCAACGAGCTGGCCGACGCGCCCCTGATCATCAACAGCATCGACCCCTGTATTTCCTGCATGGAGCGGATGCTGGTCACGGACGAACGCGAATACCGCTCGGAGGTCGTCACGAGGTCGGAGCTGGTGAAGCGCTCGCGTCAGAAGACCTTCGAGCTTGGATCGCTCAAATCGAAATATGTGCCCGGGGGAGGTGCAGAGCAATGATCTCTGTGTTCATCCTGTTTTTGAAGATCTTCGCGGGTATGCCGCTGTTGGCGCTGGTGGTGCTTCTGGCCCTGCTGTTCGAGGGCGCGGATCGCATCGTCAACGCGAAGATGCAGCGTCGTTATGGCCCCCCGCTGTTGCAGCCGGTATACGACATCCTGAAGCTTATGGGCAAGGAGAACATCGTTCCCCGCCGCGCATCCCGCTTTTTCTTCATGACGGCCCCATGGCTGACGCTTGTCACGACGCTCATGATCTTCCTTTATATCCCGACGGGCTCCTTCCCGCCGGTTCTGGGGACGGAGGGAGACATGGTGCTGATCGTTTACCTTCTCGCGATGAGCGGCCTCCTGATGGCCGTGGGCGGGTTCGCCAGCGGCAACCCCCTGGCCTCCATCGGCGCTGGCCGCGAGATAACGCTGATGATGAGCTACGAGTTTCCTCTGGCGATCGTGGTCTGCACCATGGCGTGGGTGGCCCACAGGCTGGGTTTGCCCGGCGAGCCGTTCAGCCTCGAGCCCTTCGCCGCGGTGTCGGTCTGGAAGGCCGTCGGCAAAACGGGCGTTATGGGGCTGATATGCCTCTTCCTTTCGCTGGTGCTGGTCGTTCCGGGCGAGCTGGGGAAGGGGCCCATGGACATTCCGGAGGCGAAAACGGAAATTCTCGACGGCCTCATCATCGAGTACAGCGGCGTCAACCTTGCCCTGTTCAAGCTCACCTTCGCGCTGCGGTCCTTCGCCATGGCGACGTTTATGACCGCCCTTTTCGTGCCCGTCTCGCTCGGAAGCCTCCTTGGCGTCAGCGGCTTCATCGTGGCGATCTTCGATTTTATTTTTTTCTGGGCGAAGGTGCTTGTCGTTCAGATGATCTTCGTGACGCTCATGCGCACGATGTTCGGCCGTCTCAAAATATGGCAGGCCTCGCAGTTTTATATCATGAAGGTCGCGGGGCTCTCCATCGCCGGGATGATTTTGCTTTCCATCGACGTTATAGCGAGATAGGGGAGGGAATTCAATGATTACACGCATAGTGCCGCAGCTTCTGAAGCAGCTTTTTTCGCGCGTGGCGACCAATCCCTTCCCGGCGGTGCACATGCCTCCGTCGCTGACCGAGGTCATGAACAACCCGGACGCGCCGCTCAGCCCGCCTGTTCCGGTGGGGAAACGCTTTCGCGGCAGGCTCAGTTACGACAGAAGCAAATGCATCGGCTGTCGGCTCTGCATTAAGGTGTGTCCGGCAAACGCCACGGAATATCTGCCCGGGGAGAAGAAAATCGTCATTCACAATGACCGTTGCTGCTTCTGCGCCCAGTGTACGGAAATATGTCCGGTGAAGTGCCTGAAGATGGGGAGCGAGTACATGATCTCCTCCTACGAACGCAGGGCGAACGTCGTCACCGACACCGGTCCGGCGCCCGAAACGCGGCAGGCCTGAGGGTCATGCCATTATGAACGTTCTGGTCACAGGCGGCGCGGGATATATCGGCAGCGTGACGGTGGAGGCGCTTTCCGCGGCGGGCGAAAGGGTCGTCGTGCTGGATGACCTGAGCAGGGGACATCGCGTCGCGGTGGCTCAGGATATTCCTTTTTACGAGGGCGATATCGGAGACGACCTCCTTGTCAGGAATATCGTGACCTCTCATGCGATAACGCAGGTCATCCATTTTGCCGGGCTGACCTCCGTTCCTGAGTCCGTGGGAGAGCCCCTTCGCTACTTCGAGAACAACACGGGGAAGGTCATGAGGCTGTTGACCGCGCTGACGTCCTGCGGCGTCAGGAATGTCGTGTTTTCCTCGACGGCCGCGGTATACGGCGAACCGGAGCATACGCCGATCGACGAAGAACATCGTAAAAAACCGACCAATCCCTACGGACTTTCCAAATATTTTGTGGAACAAATCCTCGATTGGATGGATTCCGCCTGCGAGACGACGCATGTGGCCCTTCGCTATTTCAACGCGGCGGGCGCGACGGCGACAAAAGGGGAAGATCACCGGCCCGAGACTCACCTGATTCCCCTGATATTGCAGGTCCCCATGGGGAAACGGGCATACGTGAGCCTTTACGGCGTCGATTATCCGACGCCCGACGGCACCTGTGTTCGAGACTATATCCACGTCGCCGATCTGGCCGACGCTCACGTAAGGGCGCTGCGTTACCTGGCCGACGGCGGCCGCAGCCGGAAAATCAACCTGGGGAACGGAAAAGGCTTTTCCGTCCGCGAGGTCGTCGTCATGGCCGAACAGGTAACCGGGACGAAAATTCCCGTTCGGGAAGAAGCGCGACGCGCGGGCGATCCATCCGTTCTGATCGCGGAATCGGAGGAGGCGCGAAACGTTCTGGGCTGGTCTCCGCGCTGTTCCGGCCTCGAGGATATCGTCAGTTCCGCGTGGGAATGGCATCGATCGCATCCGGAAGGGTATCGACAGGGATAGCAGCGAACGAGTGTGGGGACACGTCCCTCCGCCCTCATGGAAATTTTATAATGCTGAACCAAAGGTCCTTTTAAAACAGGGACTTCGGGCGTTGTTTGATCCTTTGACTCTTGACCGCGGACGCGCCTTGCGTTAAAAATAGACGGCGTTCGCTTTTGCCGGTAAACTCGGGAAAAGTGTTGTTTAATATGTTCAATACTCTTGTAAGGAGGATTCAGAAATGACGAAGACAGAACTGATCGACAAGGTTGCGGAGTCTGCCGGATTGACGAAGAAAGATACGGGAGCTGCCGTAACGGCCGTATTCGACGTAATTACGAAGGCGCTTGCCGATGGGGATAAGGTTCAGGTGATCGGATTTGGCTCTTTTGAGGTGCGTGACCGCGCTGCCCGGGACGGGCATGACCCGCAGGACCCGACGAAAATTATCCATATTCCGGCTAAAAAAGTTCCTGTTTTCAAGGCAGGCAAGGCCCTGAAAGACAGCGTTCTTTAGTTTTTTGCGTTGCCCCCATTGAGCTGCGCCGGTGGGTTCGGTTCTGAGCATCAGCGTCAGGCGAAACCAGGAATACTGGAAAAAAGAAATGAGCGCGGAACAGGCGCTGAAGACCCGCGCGACGGACAGGCGCATTTTGCCCCTGATCCAGGCGATCGAAAGCATTTCCGGAAAAGCGAAATAAGATACAGGGACCCTGAAACAGGGGGTCCCTTTTTAAATTTCAGGTAAAGGCCGGGAGAATTCTTAAATCACAAACAATCTCCCGGCTTTCGCGTCAATGGCTTTGCGCGTCGATGAGTTCGCTCAGAAAAGGCGGCAGCGCAAAGGCGGCCCTGTGGATCGCGCCGGTGTAATAGCGGGTTCCCGGCACGTCGCGCAGAGGCGTCGTGGGGTCCGGCGCGAGAGACGCCGCGGCGTAGGTCCACATCCCCGTGGGATAGGTGGGGACGGCTCCCCAGTACAGATGCACGATGGGAAAGACGGAACGCATCTGCCGCACGGCCTGCCGCATCAGCGCGGTGTCGGCGAAGGGGGACTCCGTCAGTTCCACCATCATCCCGTCGGGGTTCAGAATATTTTTGATGTCCCGGTAGAATGGGGCCTGAAACAATCCGGCCGCAAAATCGACGGGATCCGTGCTGTCCACGATGGCGACGTCGAAACGCTCGTCGGTCGTCCTGATGTATTCCAGCGCGTCCATGCAGCGCACGTCCGCCCCTGGATTTTCCAGCTCGCACCCCACGGTCGGCAGGTACTTTTTCGAGGCTTCGATGACCTCCATGTCGATATCGACGAGCGTGCAGGTCTCCACCTCCGGGTGGCGCAGGACCTCGCGCAGAATCGCGCCGTCGCCGCCCCCGACGATCAGGACGCGTGCCGGCCGGGGATGCGCGCAGATGGGAACGTGCGCCATCATCTCCGAATAGCAGAACTCGTCCCGCTCCGTCAGTTGTATGGCCCCGTCGAGCACGAGCGTACGCCCATACTCCGGCGTATCGACAATCAGAATCTTCTGCCAGGGGGTCGTTTTCTGAAAGATTATATCGCTGACCTTCAGCGAAAGGCGCATGTGGTCGGTCTGTTCTTCCGTCAGCCACAGGCTGTTATCGCGGCGCGCGCGTACTACGGGTGCTTCCATTGATGTTCCCTCCAATGACGTTCCCTCCAAATCCCTCTTGAATATTTACCGCGTCAACAGCAGTTCGTGCAGGTCCCCGACGCGTCAGGCTACGTTTGCCGCGCGTGTTCCGGGGAAACGAACCTCCCCGGCTTCGTCCAGCGTAACCTTGATTTCCTGGTACATTTTTCCATCCATGCAGAGCCCCAGCCTCAGCGCTTCCTCATCTTCCGCACTCGCACTTATCTGTTCCGGCAAAAGGTCTCCGATCAATTCATATATTCGCTCTCGCGCCTCTTCCATCGTCGCGCCGCACGTAAAGCAGTTCGGCAGTTCCGGACACGCCACGTGATACTGTCCGTCCGGTTGAGGGTAAAACAGCAAGCTCAGGTTATATTGGTTCGCCATCGTCAGCGCCTCCATTCAATAACGTCGTTGATCGAGTATCCGGCCTGCGCCAGAATCTTCCTGGCCGTACCTGTTGGCATATTGCCCGGATGCGCCGGTATCGGTATCCTCGTCGCTCCGACCATCTTAACGCCGTGCTTCCCGCGCCCTGTTTCCCTGACATATCCCTTCGACGCAGGAAACGCCATCATCTCAGCCGCTGTCGTTGTGAATCCCATTGGCTAATCCTTTCACGCTTCGCAATATCCGGTGCAATTTTACATCTCTCTTATTTTCTCCACGTAAATGCGCTTCATAAAGACGGCGCACAGGAGCAGCGTCACGAACTCGGTGACGGGAAACGTCCACCATATGGCGTTTACGGAGCCCGTCAGAGACAGGAGCCACGCTATCGGCAAAAGCAGAATCAGCTGTCGGGAGACGGCGACGGTCAGGCTTGCCATGCCGTTGCCGAGCGCCTGGAAGACCGAGAGAGAGACGATGCAGAACCCGGCGAAGAAAAAGTGGGTGCTGATGATCCGCAGGGCGGGAACGCCAATGACGAGCATCTCCGGGGTGGCGTTGAACATCATGAGCAATCGGTTCGTGAAGAGGTGAAAAACCGCCGTGCCGAGCAGCATGATGCCGATGGCGTACATCAGGCTCAGTTTGATCGTCTTGACGATGCGCTCCTTTTTCCGCGCCCCGAAATTATAGGCCAAAACGGGAACCATGGCGTTGTTCAGGCCAAAAATCGGCATGAAAACGAAGCTCTGCAGCTTGAAATAGACCCCGAAAACCGCCGCCGCCGTGGCCGTGAAGGAAATAAGGATTCCGTTCAGCCCATAGGTCATGACCGAGCCGAGGGAAGCCATCAGCAGGGAGGGCAGTCCTATCGCGTAAATTCTCCTTATGATCTCGAAACTCGGCCTGAAACCTCTCAGGGACAGCTGGATCTCGTGGTTTTTTCGAAGGTTGAAGTAAAGCGCGAGACACGCGCCCGCGGTTTGCCCGATTACCGTCGCGAGGGCGGCTCCGGCGACCTCCATTCTCGGGAAGCCCAGCAGTCCGAAAATCATTATGGGGTCGAGGACGATGTTCGTGACGGCTCCGACGGTCTGCGAGATCATGGAGTAAAACGTCTTTCCGGTGGATGTCAGCAGTCGTTCAAACATAATCTGGTTGAAGACGCCAAAGGAGAAAATACATATGACGGACAGGTAATCCCGCCCATATTCAATGATCTCCCGGGTGTCGGTCTGCGTGAGGAAGAAGGCCTCGACGACGGAAAACCCCACGGCCATAAAAACGCCGCAGCTTATCCAGGCCAGAAAAATGCCGTTCATGGCCGATTTGTTGACGGCGTCGAAATTTTTTTCTCCAAGGCTTTTCGACAAAAACGCGTTGACGCCGACGCCGGTTCCAACCCCGACGCCGATGATGAGCATCTGAAGGGGAAACGCCAAAGAAACGGCAGTCAGGGCGTTTTCTCCAATTTGAGCGACAAAAATGCTGTCCACTACGTTATACAACGCCTGCACCAGCATGGCGATGACCATCGGAACGGACATGGTGAGCAACAGCCTGTGAACGGGCATCACGCCCATTTTGTTCTCCGGCCGTTTCTCCGCCGATCCTTCCGTCGGATTTTTCATCAGGTTCTCCACAAAAATTTTCCTCCCAATCGCAGGTTGAAATACCCAGGATAAAATGCAACGCCCTATATACTATCACCTTCAGGGAATAAACGTTCAAGCCGGGGGGCAGAGGGCGAACGGGCTTCCGATTTTGAGCGCCTGCACATTTGGGGGGAATAATCTGTATAATACGGACATGATGAAGCTGCAGGGGAACGTTTTTCGGGACGCGCCCCTTTCCGCGGAGGAGCTGTTCGAAACGCTCTGCTCGGAGGGGGACATAAGGATCGAGCGTATTGTTTCGACGGGGCAGAGCTCCGCTCAGGGCTTCTGGTACGATCAGGCGGAGAATGAATGGGTTGTGCTGCTGCAGGGGAGCGCCGCGCTGGAGTACGAGGGCGAAGAAAAAGAAAGAGTCGAGCTTCGGCGGGGAGACTGGCTCATGATTCCGGCGCATCGTCGCCATCGGGTTGCCTTCACCTCATCGGACCCCTGCTGTATATGGCTTGCGTTTTTCTTCGGGCGACATGAAAAACGGGTGACGGATGGACAGAGGAGCGACATGAGCGGAAATAACATGGCAAATAACGCCGGCGACGACGTCGTGCGTCAGGTGAAGGAGGTTCTCCAGGCCGAGGGGCTTGTGACGGCGCGTCTGGTGGATTCCGTGTTGCGCACCAGCCAGCTGGCGAGCCTGACGACGCCGGAGATGCGGGACATGTTCGATCGATGGCTGGACATTGTCGCTACTCAGGTGCTGCACGAGCTGAACGGGAAGATGAGCGAAAAAGGAGAATGCGACCTGCCCGCGCTGGCGCAAAACATCGGCGTCGGGGAGACGACGCTGTTTTCGCTGCTGGTCTTTTTGCACCGCTCCGGAAGGATACGCATCGAGGGACTGCGTTTTTCTCTGGAACAGGGTAAAAACCCGGAGGCCTGCGACTGCCTGACACGATAAAAACCAATAAGGAAGGGTGTACATCATGAACGCGCTTACACACGCGGCGACGCGTCTGAAAAAACGGTATCCGTCCAGACTCCGTACGTTCAGTCTTGCCCTGGCAGCCACTCAGGGCGACACCGGGGGTTTCAGGGGGGAAGGGGCAGACTCTGAGCCCCAGGGGCGAACGGGCGCGGGGACACATTCCCCTGCCCCTCTGATCCTGAACGTTTACAAAAAACGCAGTGCTGCCGGACTGTTTCTGTTGACGCTTCTGTATTTGTGCCCTGCTCCGTTCGCGTGCAGAGCCGCCTTCGCCGTCGTCATGGACGGCCGTATCGGGGAGGTGCCCGGACTGCGGTTTGAGAACGTGCGCTACGAGTGGGACAGCATTTTTATCGACATCGTGAACATGACGGACCGCAACGTGTTCTTTGGCGGAACGATGATCTTCCTCGACCGTCACGGCGATCCCGTGGCCTCCGCGCGTCTGCTTCCCCACAGGATCGATCGGAACAGCGTGAAGCGTTACAGGGGCTACTTCACGCGCGGGGCGGGTGAGGCGGCGCGTCGGGCCTCGCGCGTCATCTGGGACCTGGGTCCCCGACGGGAGGAATGACGATGCCGGGATTCAAAGCGCACGGACCGCGGATTTTGCTCGTTCTTTTGTTCGTTCTCGCCGCGTGTTTTTTGTCGTCGGCGTTTTTCCCCCGTGAAGCGGCCGGCGCAGGCGACAGCGCGGAGGCTTTCATGTCCGCAACGTTTGGCCTGTCCTCCGCACGGACGCAGAAACGCATGGAAAAAAGCGGGGCCGTCGCCTCCGATTTCGTTCGCGAGGGACGCCTGACCATGAAGGGCACGTTCGAGTTTCGTTCGGCCGTCTTCGTCTTCGGCTTCCACGCCAAAAATGGGCTGAATCACAAGGCGGTCTACATCGCCAGCTCGGGGAACGCGGAGGAAGACCGGGCGTTATACGACGCCCTGCGCGAGGCGTATAACGTCCGTTTCGGCAAAACGAACGAGCGCCCCGCGACAAATGCCCGGACCAAAAATCGAATTATGCTGCAAAGCAACTGGAAGCCCGATAAATACACCATCATCGCGCTCTCCTGCAACACCGGCGCCACGAATCGCTTCCCCGGCGATTCTCCCGGCGCGCGTCCCATACACCTGATCTACAACTTTACGAAGTGGACAAAATAAGCAAATAAGCTCGACTTTAGAGTATGCGGATTTGGCGGAAGTCTCGGAAAGAGCTCTGGGGCGCCTTGACAAAATGGATAAGGAAATTTACAAAATGGATAGTGCCGATCAGGGAAAGGCTGGATTTTTAGTGTTGCCGTGGATAGATAAG
>JAISSA010000085.1 GCA_031273365.1 Synergistaceae bacterium | reverse complement strand
CGGACATATAAAACGGGTTAAATTTGCAGCTCGCTGTCGATGACCTTCTTTATTCGGGTACGGGAGCCGCATATCACCTCTCTTTCACTCCGATGGCGTAGCTCAGCGGGCGTTCTCTGCCGTCGGAGGGGACGTTGAAGGTCCTGTTGTCCACCATTATCTGGGAGGACCCGCCTCCATCCAGGTTCAACGCCCACGCGACATTTTTCGATTTC
Organism: Synergistaceae bacterium; assembly: GCA_031273365.1. Taxonomy (GTDB): domain Bacteria; phylum Synergistota; class Synergistia; order Synergistales; family Aminobacteriaceae; genus JAISSA01. The sequence continues at coordinate 23,721 of JAISSA010000085.1, read as the reverse complement.
AGGATAGCCGCCGCCTCCTGCAGGGTAAAACCCGCGCTGTGCATTCCGTTGCGGCCGTCGCCGACGAAGAAAACCCATTTGCCTCCGTTCGTCAGCCCGACGACGGAACGCGGATGGCGCAGGTTGAGGATCGACGCGCTGAAGCCCTCGGATTCTATGCGAATTTCCCCGTTGCGCAGAAGAAAGGGGCCCGCCTGAATGACGTTGTCCATCCCGTTCCACAGTGGATCGCCGTCGTTGAACGTGCTGTCGATCCGAACCCCGTCGCCCGGCTTCAGATACCGGGCCAGCAGCGCCGCGTTCGTGCCGTAGCCGGCCAGGACATACGTTCCCGGCTCGATGATCGTGCCCCCCGCGACGCCGACGGAGACGCATACGCCGTCTCTGACGAGGACCTCCGTGACCGGCCCGGCGGTCGGCGTGGGTTTTCCGTAGTACGAGTTGTAAAGGGCGACGGCATTGCCCCTGACGGAGCGATTGAGGGCGTCGATGGTCATCCATCCCTCGTCGATCTGTATGGTTCCGTTCCACGCGACCTCGCCGAAAGCCGCGTGATTGTCCCGACTCCACCCCAGGCTGGTGCGCCCCTGGTACGGTTTGTTGACGAGGGAGCGCGCAATTTGCAGCGTCCCGATGGGCGTGCCCTGATTGCGTCCGGAGACGCCAAAAAATCCGGCGTTGACCGCCGCCCTCGCGCCGCTGCTGTTTACCATGACCGACAGCGGCGCGAGCGTCGTTATCCCTCCGGGGGCGATGATCGGCTCCATCAGGTATCGTGAGGGGTCGATCGTAAGGAGCGCCCAGTAAAACGGCTGATTTTCGAGATTTTCGTTCATGAGCGAGGGAAAGATATATGCGGTCTTTCCCATCTTTTCGGCCAGCGCCGCGAGTCGGCGCACCTGCGCGTAATCCTCGATGGACGCGCTTCGAAGGCTCCATTCGTAATTGGGGTTCTTCGCCTCCACTTTAAGGCCCTGCGAGGCGAAGGACTTTTGCGCCTGGTCGGCCTCGGCCCTTTCGTCAAACCCGTAGACGTGAACCCTCCATTTGGGAACGCCGCTGAACGTCCCCTCCCGATGGAGTTCAAGCTCCATTCCGGGCGCGGGGGAGAAGCGCAGCTCGATCTTCAGGCGCCGCGTGGCCCGCCTGACGGACTCCATCAGCGCCGTGACCTCGTCCATCGAGAGTCTGTGCGTCGCGCCGAAGTCCCCGCTGTGCTTTTTGAAGAGGGGCGGTTCCATGTGCGTCGCGACGACGAGGCAGCCCCGGTCGTAGGCCTTCATGTCCTTCACGTCCCTGAAGGGAAGGGGAAGGTCCGCCAGAAAATTCGCCTCCGCCCCAAGCCCAAGAGACTGCACCGCCCATCGCAGGGCGTTTCCCCGCGTCACCGGCTCGGCCGGAGCGGAAACGCGATCCGTCACGATGCCGCTTCTGAGAATCGCCGCGGCGTTGGCCGAGACGTCGGCTGCCGCTTCGAACCCGCGTGCGGCCAGCAAACGGGACAGAAAGGCGTCCTGACGCACCGCAGACGCCGCGGACGCCGCAAAGACGTGGAGGAGAACCGAAAAAATCGCAAGAAACAGCCTGAGGCGGACGTTTTTTGTGGATTTTGTGAAAAAACAACGCATACGTTTTTATCTCCTTCAAACTCATCTGATGGAGGAAAAAATTAAAGGGCTCAGAGGAATCCCCTGAACCCTTGGTATTAGCTGGAGCGGAAGACGGGATTTGAACCCGCGACCCCAACCTTGGCAAGGTTGGGCTCTACCCCTGAGCTACTTCCGCTTTTGCGCGATGGTGGCGGGACCCAGAATCGAACTGGGGACACGCGGATTTTCAGTCCGCTGCTCTACCATCTGAGCTATCCCGCCCCTTTTGCGATTTTAAATGGCGGGGCCGACGAGACTCGAACTCGCGACCTTCGGCGTGACAGGCCGACACTCTAACCAACTGAGCTACGACCCCGCATTTTTTAAAAATACGCAAATCTTAAATCATTCCCGTATTCTCTCTGTACGCCGCAACTTTCATTTCTGACACCTGCAGCTCTGAAATCTACAGCGATTTTTACAGGCCCTCCTTCATCGACAACCCAACCCCTTCATCGACAACCAACGGGTATTCTATACGCGATATACGTTGTTGTCAACCATCGCTGACACCCAAAATTCACGGACCGGTGTCGAACACGCGCCGTCAGCGCCGCCGGGGGGCGTGCGAACTCTGCCCCCCGCCGTTACCTCGTTTCGATGGGAATTTTCAGGGACGCCGCGGGCTGGGACGCCAGGCGTTGGTAGGCCGCCAGGCGGTCCATCGCGTCGCGCTCGCATTTGTCGAACAGTTCCTGCGCCAGATCGGGGAACTGGCGGAACAGAGCCGCGTAACGAACCTCGCTCTTCAGAAACTCCTGGAAGCTCGCCTTTGGAGGCCTGGAGTCCAGCGTAAAGGGGTTTTTCCCCTGCTCCCTCAGAAGCGGGTTGTAGCGGTAGAGGCCCCAGTACCCTGCCTCGACGGCGCGCTTTTCCTGCTCCTGCGATTTGCCCATCCCCGCCGAAAGGCCGTGGTTGATGCAGGGGCAGTACGCGATCACGATCGACACCCCGGGGTACGCCTCGGCCTCCAGGAACGCCTTCAGGGTCTGGTTTTTGTCCGCGCCCATGGCGACCTGCGCCACGTAGACGTTGCCGTAGGGGATCATCATCATGCCCAGGTCTTTTTTGCAGGTCTTCTTGCCGCTGGCGGAAAAGCCCGCTATCGCCGCGGCCGGGGTCGCCTTCGAGGATTGCCCTCCGGTGTTGGAGTAGACCTCCGTATCGACGACCAGGATGTTGACGTCCTCGCCGGAGGCCGCGACGTGGTCCAGTCCGCCGTACCCGATGTCGTAGGCCCAGCCGTCCCCGCCGACCATCCACTGCGCCTTGCGGACGAAGAAGTCGCGGCGATCGTAAATTTCGTTCAGCAGGGGGTCGGAGCCCCTGTGAAGCTCCAGAGCCGCGACGAGGCGCGAGGCGCGATCCCGCGTACCGGAGCTCAGGTCCCTGCGGTCGTGCCAGTCCGCCAGCGCCTCCCTGAGGTCCTGCGGAAGGTCCCGCCCGAGGGCCTGCGCGACCCTGTCCGCGACGAGGCCCCGCACCTGCGTGGCCCCGATGTGGATCCCGAATCCGTACTCCCCGCAGTCCTCGAACAGCGAGTAGGCGAAGGCCGGGCCCTGCCCCCTGGCGTTGACCGTGTAGGGAATGGCGGGGCAGCTTCCGCCCCACACGGTGGTGCAGCCGGAGGGGTTCTGGATGTACATCCGGTCGCCGAAAAGCTGGGTCAGGAGCTTCACGTAGGGCGTCTCGCCGCAGCCCGCGCAGGCTCCGCTGAACTCGAGCAGGGGCTGCGAAAACTGGCTTCCTCTGACGGTGCGCAACTGCTCCTCCGGCAGGGCCTTGTAGGAGATATGCGAGGCCGCGAAATCCCAAAGCTCCGCCCCGCGGGGCAATTCTGAGGCGAGCGGGCGCATTTCGAGGGCTTTTTTCTTCGCCGGGCAGACGTCGACGCAGTTGGAGCACCCGGTGCAGTCGAGCGTCGAGATCGCCAGGTGGAAGCGCCTGCCGGGAAATCCCGCCGCGGGCTTCGTCTGGAAGTTCTCCGGCGCTCCGGCCAGCTCCTCCTCGTCCGCCAGAAGCGGACGAATGACGGCGTGGGGGCAGACAAAAGAGCACTGGTTGCACTGGATGCAGTTTTCCGGCTCCCACACGGGCACGTTCACGGCGATCCCCCGCTTTTCAAAGGCGCTCGTCCCGAGCGGGAACGTCCCGTCCTCGTGGCCCTTCATGACGCTGACGGGCAGACGGTCCCCCTCCTGGCGGTTGACGGGCTCGACGAACTCCGTGATGAAGGCCGGGGCGGAAGACGCCTCGCTCCGCGGCAGGGGAGCGTCCCTCCACTCCGCCGGAATCGGGACCTCGACGACGCCGGAGACTCCGCGATCGATGGCGGCGAAGTTCATCTCGAGGACCTTTTCTCCCTGCCTGCCGTAGGACTCGACGACCGCCTCCTTCAGATATTTCACGGCGTCGCTGACGGGAATGGCGGAGGCCGGAATGACGCGAGCCAGGATTGTGGAAGCCAGTTTGAAAAAAGCCGCCTGCATGATCATGTTGATGCGGCTTCCGAGTCCGAGCTCCTGAGCGATCCCGACGGCGTTGATGACGTAAAACCCGATCCCGTTCCGGGCCATGAAGCGCTTCATGTCGCCGGGCAGTTTTTCCCCGATCTCCCCGGGGCTCCACTGAGTGTTCAGGAGAAAGCACCCTCCCGGCTTCAAACCGTCGAGAAGGTCGTATTTGCCGACGTAGGCCGGGTTGTGGCAGGCCACGAAGTCCGCCCTGTGGATGTAATAAGAGGATTTGATGGGCGTTTTCCCAAAACGCAGGTGGGAGATCGTGATGCCGCCCGATTTTTTGGAGTCGTAGGCGAAGTACGCCTGGACGTAAAGGTCCGTGTGGTCTCCAATGATTTTGATGGCGCTTTTGTTGGCGCCGACCGTCCCGTCGGAGCCGAGCCCCCAGAACCTGCAGGCCGCCGTCCCCTCGGGGGCGGGGTCGAAGTCCTCCCCGGGCCGGGGCAGAGAGGTCATCGTGACGTCGTCGTCGATGCCGACGGTGAAGCCGTTCCTGGGCACGGAGAGCGCCAGGTTCTCGTAGACGGCCAGGACGTCGGAGGGGCTGAAGTTCTTCGCTCCGATGCCGTAGCGTCCCCCGACGACGAGCGGAACGGAGGCGAAATCCGCGGCGGCGGGGCCGGCCACGGCAAGGTCGTAGAGCGCGCTGCGCACGTCCATGCAGAGCGGCTCTCCCGCCGCGCCGGGCTCCTTGGTGCGGTCGAGAACGGCGATCTTCCGAACCGTCCGCGGCAGGGCCGCGATCAGGCGATCGGGACAGAAGGGACGGTAGACGCGGACGTTGACCAGCCCCACCTTCTCCCCCCGCGCGTTCATCCAGTCCACCGTCTCCTCGATCGTCGTACAGCCCGAGCCCATGGCGACGATGACGCGCGTCGCATCCGGAGCTCCGTAATAATTGAAGAACGCGTAATCGCGTCCCGTCAGCCTGTTGATCTCCCCCATACAGTGGTCGAGCGTCGCGGGCAGGGCCAGATACCAGGGGTTGACCGCCTCGCGCATCTGAAAGAACACGTCGGGGTTCTGCGTCATGCCCCTGTGGACGGGGTGGTCCGGGCTCAGGGCGTGGTCCCGAAAGGCCCTGACGGCGTCCCTGTCGAGGAGTTTGTCCAGCTCCTCGTACTCCAGCATCTCGATTTTCTGGACCTCGTGCGAGGTACGGAACCCGTCGAAAAAGTGCAAAAAAGGCACCCGGGACCTGATGGCGGCCAGATGCGCGACGGCGGCCAGGTTCATGGCGTCCTGCACGTTGCCGGAGGCCAGGATCGCGAAACCCGTCTGCCGGGTCGCCATGACGTCCTGGTGATCGCCGAAGACGCTCCACGCGTTGTTGGCCAGTGCGCGGGCGCTGACGTGGAACACGGCCGGCAGAAGCTCGCCCGCGATGCGGTACATGTTGGGAACCATCAGCAAAAGCCCCTGGGCCGACGTGTAGGTCGTCGTCAGGGACCCTCCCTGCAGGGCGCCGTGAACGGCCGCGGCCGCGCCGCCCTCCGACTGCATCTCGACCACGCGCACCGCGCGGCCGAACAGGTTTTTCCTGCCGTTCGCCGACCATTCGTCCGCCAGCTCCGCCATGGGAGAGGACGGGGTGATCGGGAAGATGGCCGCCACCTCGCTGAAGGCGTAGGAAACGTAAGCCGCGGCCGTATTGCCGTCCATCGTCTGCATTCTGCGCTTCGTCATGGCCGGCCTCCTTCTTCATTATTGCCCTTATTTTCTTCATGCCCCCCGGCGACCCGATCACTGAACGCGACGCGTTCCCCTCCCGTTTTCAGCGCCAAAACCTTCAAAATTTCCAAAACTTCCAAAACTTCCAAAATTTCCACCTCTCCCCCCGGCTGGTTCGTTTTCCGATGCCCTGTATCCCCCTGCGACATGAACGGCGCCCCGCGTCATCGCGTGCACGGCGCCCGACCTGGTATCCGACTTGCATGAATCTTAAGCCTGTAAACGTTCAAGCCCAGGGGGGCAGAGCCCGTTCGCTCACTACGTTCGTCTCACTGGCCCCCCTGGAACCCCCGAAATGTTTCGCCAGCTTTTGCCAGGATGGGCGATGTGGGGTTTGAACGCTTACTTAAGCCTGATTCGCTTCCCGGTCGTCTGCGAACGAGCTGCTGACGACTCTGACGACGTGGTCGAGGTGTTCGAGCATACTCTGTGCCGCCTTTTCGGAGTCGTTTTGCGAGAGCGCCTCTATGATATTCCTGTGGTCCTTCACCGACTGGAAAAAGAGATTTTTCTGGAACGCCATAAAGACGAACTTTTCGTAGCTGATCTGTATCGACCTGAGAGCTATCAGCAACAGCTCGTTGCCCGTTATCCTGGCCAGGGTCGAGTGAAATTCGAAGTCGTAAAAGGTAAGCGCGGCGTTGGAAGCGCTGTGCTTCTCCATCTGACGCACGATGTCGCGCAGCAGGTCCACGTCGGCGGCGGTGGCCTTCAGCGCCGCGCGGGACGCTATCCCCACCTCGAGAATCTGTCTGTACTCCATGATATGGATGGGGTCGGTGTACTGCGCGATAACGTCGAAGTTCATCGAATTTCTCATGTCCGACGCGTCGTTCACGAACGTGCCGTTTCGGGTGCGCGTGATGAGGTTCATCGCCTCGAGCGGCGCGTAGGCCTCCCGCAGCGTGCTGCGCCCTATATCCAGCCGCTTGCAGAGCTCGTTCTCGTTCGGAAAGGCGTACCCGCTGGGCAGAACCCCGCTCAGAATGACGTCCCGCAACCTGATGAACAACTCCTCAGACAAGCGTGTGCGATTGCTGAGATTGAGTTCGCTGAAGACGTCGGCGCGAGAGTCCTCCTGCATAATTTTGTCGTCCGGCATTTTCCAAAAGTCCTCCCCTGAATTATCCAACAGGTTATTCCATAGGCCCCAAAATTTCAACTAAAACTTTAAATGAGCATTCAGGCCCGGGGGAACCCAATCAGAAGTTTTATAAGTCAGACAACGCACGGGATGCAGATAGTTTCCCAAAGGGCCACGACGGCAGGGATCGACCTGAACGAATTCAACGTTGCTAAGGATTCGCAATTTCGACTGCACCTTGACTTTTCCGCGGCGGAGTGGTTATATTGAGATACTCATCAGACAACACACAAGAGAATACGGGGAGGGGGGCCGTAATGAAACTTCGCAGTTCTACGAATTTGCGCAAGGTTGAAAGCGGTTTGGCGCGTTCGCTGTTCAAGTCCATGGGCTACTCGGACGGCGAGCTGGAGGGGCGTCCCCTGATCGGGACGGCGAACTCGTGGAGTACGCTTGTGCCGGGGCACTCGAACCTGAGAGAGCTGGCGCGTTTCGTGGAAAGGGGAATTTACAGCGGAGGGGGGACCGCTGTCGAGTTCGGCGTCATTTCCGCCTGCGACGGCATCGCCAACGGGCACGACGGGATGAAGTACATTCTGCCGTCGCGGGAGATCATCTGCAACTCCATCGAGATCGAGGCGCAGGCCCACAGGCTCGACGGCCTCGTCCTGCTGGGCTCGTGCGACAAGATCGTGCCCGCGATGCTTATGGCCGCGGTCCGGCTGGACATCCCCTGCATCGTCGTCGGGGGAGGTCCGATGATCGGCGGAGACGTCTTCGACGGGCGCAAGACGGACGCCACGTCCAACGACGAGGCGCTCGGGATGCTGAAAAGCGGGCGCATCGACGAGGAGAGCCTCCTGAGACTGGAGGACGTGAGCTGCCCAAGCTGCGGTTCCTGCGCGTTCCTGGGCACCGCGAACACGATGGGATGCGTTACGGAGGCCCTTGGCATGAGCCTCACCGGCAGCGCCCTCGTCCCGGCGGTCTGGGCGGAGCGCAGGCGCATCGCCTTCGAGGCGGGCGTGAAAATTTGCCGCCTCGTCGAACGCGACCTGCGCCCGAGGACGATCGTCACCCGCGAGGCCGTCCGCAACGCGATACGGGTGACGCAGGCGATCAGCGGCTCGACCAACGCCGTGCTGCACCTGAGCGCCGTCGCCCACGAGGCGGAGCTCGACATGGACGTGGTCGAAGAGTTCGCCCGCCTCGGGGCCGAAACGCCTCAGATCGCGAAGGTAAACCCGGCGGCGAAGTGGGACATGGAGGACTTCCACCGCGCGGGGGGCGTTCCGAGGGTCATGCTCGAACTCGGCGACCTGATCGATCTGTCCGTGTCGACCTGCACGGGCGAGACCCTGGGCGAAAACCTCAAAAACTATCGCTTTCTTCATAATAATAAATCTGACATACATAAATCTGACGCGCACGAGTCCGACGTCATCAGGACGAGAGACGCTCCCTTCAACCCGACGGGAGGCATAGCCGTGCTCAGGGGCAACCTGGCGCCGAACACCGGAATCACGAAGCCGGGCGCGTTTGCGCCGCACCTGAGGGTATTTTCCGGGGACGCGAGGGTCTTCGACTGCGAGGAGGACGCGAACGAGGCCATCCTCGCCGGAAAAATCCAGCCGGGGAACGTCGTCGTCATTCGCTATGAAGGGCCAAAGGGCGGCCCCGGCATGAGGGAGATGTACAAGGCGATGAAGTTCCTCTACGGGCGGGGGCTCAACGAGAGCACGGCCCTCATCACGGACGGGCGCTTTTCCGGGACGAACAACGGCTGCTTCGTCGGCCACATCTCGCCCGAGGCCGCGGACGGCGGGCCGATAGCCCTCGTCCGGGACGGCGACCGCATCGAGATCGACGTGCCCGCCGGATTGATAAGACTTGCCGTGAGCGAGGAGGAGCTTTGCCGGCGCAAAGAGCTCTGGCGACCGCCCTCGAAGGAAATTCCGCGCGGATACCTGCGCGTTTATGCGCGACTTGCGTCCTCGGCAGACAAGGGCGCGGTGATCCTGTAGGGGAGGGCAAATATGCGGCAGACGGCGGATATTGAAAAGATCGTTATAGCGGGCGCGGGGATCATGGGGGCCTCGATGGCTCAGATTTTTGCGCGGTGGGGCTACTCCGTGGACTTGTATGACATAGCGCCCGAGAGCATCGACAGGGGGCGGGACCTCATCGCGGTAAACCAGCGTGCCCTGATCGACCAGGGCGGGGTGAGCGGGGAACTGTCCCGCGAAATTCTCTCCCGCATCGCCTGCACGACGAAGATGGACGCGTTCGAGGGGGCGGATTTCGTCATCGAGGCGATCGTCGAAAACATGGGCGTCAAGCTCGACTTCTGGAAGGAGGCGTCGCGCCTCGCGCCGGACGACGCCGTACTCACCACGAACACCTCCGGGCTGTCGATCACGGAGATGTCGGCGGCGGTGCGCCTGCCGGAAAGATTTTGCGGGATGCACTGGGTCAACCCGCCTCACATCGTGCCCCTCGTGGAGGTCATCCAGGGGAAAAGCACCGCGGAGGAGACGGTGGAAACCGTGCGGGAGGTCGCGCTGTCCGTTCACAAACACCCGGTAGTGGTGCGCGGCGACCCCAGAGGGTTCCTGTTGAACCGGCTCCAGTACGCGGTCCTGCGGGAGGCGCTCCACATCGTCGAAAACGGGTACGCCTCCGCGAAGGACGTGGACGACGTCATGAAGTACGGGCTGGGGATGCGCTACTCCTGCATCGGGCCGTTCGAGACCGTGGACCTGGGGGGGCTCGACACATTTTTTCTGGTCGGAAGCTACCTTTTCGCCGAGCTGAGCAACGCGCAAAGCGTTCCGGAACCCCTGGCCGCCCTCTACCGCGAGGGCGCGTTCGGAACGAAGAGCGGCAGGGGCTTTTACGACTACGGAAATGGAGGTGCGGAGCGCGCGATAGAAAAAAGGGACAGGGATTTCCTGAAAGTGTCGAAGTGTCTTTTCGAGGATGTCTGACAGTTTACATATATAAAAGGAGCTGGTGAGAAATGGCGCAGGAGATAATCAAAAGCGACGGCAGGGGAATCATCGCGGGTGACTACGTCAATCAGAATCATCCCATGGACCGCGACCAGTGGCTGAGGGACAGCTTCCCGGAGTGGGGGACGCTTCTCAACCAGGAAATCGAGAACCGGAAGGTGCCCGGCGGAGAGGTCAGCCTGTGGTGGTGCGGGGGACCGTCATGGGTGCTCAAGACCGACGAGGGGGGAATATTTTTCATCGACCAGTACTGCGGGCCGTCGATGTACACGTCGCTTTATTATTGCGGCGTCTGCAAGCAGTCGGGCGCGGACAGCATCAACTGGATTCGCCTGAATCCGCACGTGATCGATCCATGGAAGTTCAATCAGCTCGACGGCGTTTTCTGCACGCACGCCCATCAGGACCACTGCGACCTCTACGCCGTCAAGGCCGCCCTTCAGACGACCACGGCCCCCTTTTACGCTCCGCCGGTCGCCGCCAGGAAGCTGAAGGTTTTCGAGGTGCCGGACGACCGCATCGTGGTCGCGAAAGTGGGCGAGTCCGTCAAAGTCAGAGGCGCGGAGGTCGATTTCCTCATCTGCTACGACCAGACGGCCATCAAAACGGGCGAGGGCGACGTGAACCTTCCCTTCGAGGAGGCGGCCTGCTGCTACCTCTTTAAGACGTCCGCCGGCAACATTCTTTTTATGGGCGACACGTGGTATCACGACGGTTACGTGGCCATCAGGGAAAAGTACCCCAACCAGATCGACGTCGCCATATTCGACATGGGTTCCAACGCGCCCGGCGCGACGGACAAGATGCCCCCCTACGACTGCGCCCGGGTTGGGCAGGTGCTGGGCGCGAAGCTCCTGATTCCGGACCATTACGACAACTGGGCCAACACGGCCGGGGACCCCGAGCTGCTCGTGAACCAGTTCGAGCGCATCGTGAGCGAGAACACGCCGGAGATCAAAACGATGATCATGCGCTGCGGCGGCCGCTTCGACTACCCGAAGGATAAGGACAGGAAGCGCTATCGCTACCCGGACGGCAGCGAGAACTACAACTTCGCAAAATCGGTGTTCGCAAAGACTTAAAGCCAAAACCGCGGGGCCCGCCCCGCACCCCGCAGGGGACGCAGTCCCCTGACCCCGTTAATTTTTTGAGGAGGGGAAAAAATGAGAGAGTATGAATATCACGCGCCTCTGTCTCTCGAACGCCTGTTCGAGCTGGCGGAAGCGGAGGGGATGGAGGTTCGCTTTCTGGCGGGGGGCACCGACCTGATGCCCCGTATTTCCGCGGAAAGAAACCAGATACCGCGCGACAGGAAACCGCCGATGCGAATCATTTATCTGGGAGGCCTGGGCCTCGACGAGGTGACGGACGACGGGGAGAGCGTAACGATCGGAGCGACCGCCTCGCTGAGCGCCCTTCTCGACAACGGGGCCGTGAGGACGAAACTTCCGGCGCTTCACGAGGCCCTCAGGGAGATGGCGGGCGTGAGCGTGCGCAACACCGCCACGATCGGCGGAAACATTATGAACGCGTCCCCCGCGGCGGACAGCGTCCCGCCTCTTCTCGTGCTGGGGGCGGAGTGCCTGTTGCGCTCGGCCGCGGGGGAGCGCAGGGTCGCGCTGTCGGAGTTCTTCACGGGGCCGGGAAAGACCGTCGCCAGACCGGGCGAGCTGCTCGTCTCCGTGACCGTGAAGCCCGGGCGCGGAGGCTCGGCTTTCAGGAAGCTTGGCCGCAGAAAGGCCGAGACGCTTTCGGTGGTGAACGCTGCGGCCTGCGTCGAGCTCAGGGACGGACTTTGCGAATCGGTCCGCATCGCCGTCGGAAGCGCGGCGCCGGTTGTTGTGCGCTGTACCGGGGCGGAGCAGGCGCTCGTCGGGAAAAAGATCGACGAAAACTCCGTCCGCGAGGCAGGCGCGCTCGTCGTGAAGGCGCTGTCGCCGATCGACGACATCCGTTCTTCGGCGTGGTACCGCGCAAGGGTCGCGCCGACGATGGTCGCCCGCGCGCTCCTCGCGGCGGCGGAAAGAAAACGGGGGTGATCGTTATGTCTCAGATTCTCAGGTTTCACCTCAACGGAAACCCGGCGGAGGTTATGGCGGGCGAGGCCGAAACGCTGCTCGACACGCTGCGCGAGGGGCTGGGCCTAACGAGCCCCAAGTGCGGCTGCAACCGGGGAGACTGCGGCGCCTGCACGGTGATTCTGAACGGAAATGCCGTGAAATCCTGCACGGTTCTTGCCCTTACGGTCGAGGGAAAGAGCGTGTGGACCGTGGACGGTCTGGTCGATGGAGAGCGGGCCGGCGAGCCTGAAGGGGGGGAGAGCCCTGCCCCCCGGAGCCTCAGCGGACACAAGCTGCACCCCGTTCAGACGGCGTTCCACGAGTACGGAGCCCCGCAGTGCGGATACTGCACGCCGGGGATGGTGATGGCCGCCGTCGCTTTCCTGGACCGTAACCCGTCTCCGACGGAGGAAGAAGTGAAGGACGCGCTCTCGGGCAACCTCTGCCGCTGCGGCGGGTATAAAAAGTACGTCCAGGCCGTCATGGCGGCAGCCCGGGGAGAGTTTGACCCCCTGCCGGAAAGGAGTGGCAGAAATGTATAACTCTGTCGGAAAACGGGTTCCGCGATACGACGGAATCGGACACGTGACGGGGAGAACGCAGTACGTGAGCGACGTGAAAATGCCGGGAATGCTCGTCTGCAAGACCCTGCGCTGTCCGTACCACAAGGCGCGGATCAGGTCCATCGACGTCTCGGAGGCCAGGACGTCTCCGGGCGTGTACGCCGTCATCACGAAGGACGACGTCCCGCACAACCTCTTCGCCATGGTGCCGGACCACCACGTGCTGGCCGAGGAGATCACGCGCTACAGGGGGCAGAACATCGCGGCGGTCGCGGCTGCGAGCAGGGACGCGGCCCTCGACGCCCTCGCCAGGATCAGGATCGAATACGAGGAGCTGGAGCCGGTCATAGACCCTGAGGAGGCGATCAAGGACGGCGCTCCCCAGGTGCGTCCGGAGGGCAACAACCACCTCTTCGACGGCAATTCGCTGACCCGCAGGATACGGAGAGGAAATGTGGAAGAGGGCTTCAGGGAGGCGGACTTCATCGTCGAGGGACGCTACACGACGCCGAGTCAGGAACACGCGCCCCTGGAGACGTGCTGCACCGTCGCTTACGTCGACGCCCCGGGCAGGCTCGTCATCCACTCCAAAGCCCAGGGGCTCTACTTCGCCCAGGGGGACCTCGCCAACGTTTTCCAGCTTCCCCTGAACAGGCTGAAGTTCATCGGCGGCACGATAGGCGGGGGGTTCGGCGGAATGAACAGCATTCACACGGACCACATCGCGGGTCTTCTGGCCCTCGCGACGGGCAGGCCCGTCCGCTTTGCCCTGACCCGGGAGGAGGAGATGCTTTTCAGCACGATACGCACCCCGTGGATCTTCAGGATCAGAGACGGCATTCGCAGGGACGGCGTGATCACGGCGCGGCAGGTTTCGGTGCTGCATGACTGCGGCGCGTACACGGAGCTGGGGCTTTACGCCGTCGAAAAAAACGCCAACCTCATCGCGGGCGCGAACCTCATCAGAAACCTCGAGGTGGACTCGCGCATGGTCTACACGAATAAGATGCCGAGCGGCTCCATGCGCGGGTTCGGCGTCAACGTCGGCCAGTACGCGGAGCAGGTGCAGCTTGACCGTCTGGCGCACACCGTGGGGATTAGCCCGATGGAGATACGCTTCATCAACGCGTTTCACACCGGCGACAAAAACCACACCGGCAACGAGCTGGCGTCCGTATCGACCATTGAGACGCTGCAAAAGGTGGCGGCCATGTCCGGCCAGACTCTGCCGGAAAAATACCTCGCCTGGAGCTCCGCCCCCCTGAGTCCCAACACAAATTCCGGCAAGTGAGGAGGAAAGCGCGATGATCAGAAAAGGACGCGGAATGGCGACCGTTTACTACCCGACCGGCTTCAACGGCGGCGGCGATCCGGACCTCGTTTCCCTGCGCATCAAGGTTGACGGCACGATCGACATGACGAACGCCTCGTGCGAAATGGGCCAGGGCTTCAAGAGCGTGGCCATCCAGATGGCGGCCGAGGCTCTCGGCATCTCCGAGTCGCTCATCACGATCGACAACACGAACACGGACACCGCGGCGTTCAGCATGGACACGGCCGGAAGCCGCTCCACCTACATCGTCGGCCTCGCCTCCATATCCGCGGCGGAGGACCTCATCAGAAAAATCGTGACCTTCGCGGCGGGTGTTCTCGGCGTCGACGCCTCGGAGCTGAAGTACGAGGCGGGCAAGGTATTCAGAGCCTCGGACCCCGACTCCGCCATGACTCTGGCCCAGATTGGCGCTGCCTCCACGTATGGAGGGGTTTTTATTATCGGCGTCGGAGGCTTTCTTCCCCCTCCCGGGCCGCCGCGCGACCCTGAAACGGGCGCGACGATCCCGAGCCGGTCGATGGCGTGGGGCTCGACGGTCGTCGACGTGGAGGTCGACGACGAGACGGGAGTTGTGGAGGTCGTGAACCTCTACGACTGTTACGACATAGGCACCGTGATCAACCCCCTGATGGCCGAGGGGCAGGTGGACGGCGGCGACGTCCAGGGCGTGGGTATGGGGCTTTTCGAGGACCTCTCGCCCTGCTTCCCCAAAAATCTGGAGATATACGCCTCCAACTACACAGATTACATCATCCCCACCTTCATGGACATCCCGAGGCACAGCGAGATAGAGTTCATCCAGAGCCACGACCCCTACGGCCCGTTCGGGGCGAAGGGATGCGGCGAGATGGTGGCGAACACGCAGCCCCCCGCAATCGTGAACGCCATCTACGACGCGGTCGGCGTGCTGGTCGACTCCCTGCCCGCCACGCCCGAAAAGGTTCTTCGCCTGATCGACGAAAAAAGAAAAACCGGATAAACCTGTATATGGGGTGCAGGGGTCCACGACCCCTGCCGGGGTTTGGGGCGGAGCCCCAGGGGTTAAAATGCGTAAAGCGATTATTTTCGGTGCAGGGCAGTGTGGAAGGTGGCTGAGAAGAATCCTGGCCGGAAGCGGATTCGACGTCGTGGGATTCGTGGACAGCGATCCGGACCGGGCGGGCAAGGAGTTCGAGGGCGTCCCGGTCCGTTCCCCGGAGGAGCTGGCCGGGCTCGGGTGGGATGTGCTGTTCGTGGCCATGAAGGGCAGAGAGCGGGTCGAGGCCGTTCTTCGAAAGCTGGCGGAGCTTGGCGTGTCCGGGGACAGGGTGGCGACGCTGCCCTCTTTTCTGGTGGAGTTCGACGCGCGTTATCCCGAGCTCGAACGGTCCGCCCGGACGATCCGCGAGCGCGGCATCCCCGGTGCCGCGGCGGAGCTCGGCGTCTATCGCGGAGACTTCGCGGCGGAGATCAACAGGGCGTTTCCGGACAGAAAGCTCTACCTGTTCGACACGTTCGAGGGGTTTTGCGAACGCGACGTCGAAGTGGAGCGCCGGTCGGGTTTTTCGTCGGCAGGGGCCGGAGATTTTGGGGACGTCGATCCGGAGGCGGTCCAGGGCCGATTGCCGTTTCCGGAGATGGCGGTGTTCAGGCGGGGAATTTTCCCCGGGAGCGCCTCGGGGCTCGAGGACGAATTTTGTTTCGTGAGCCTGGACGCGGATCTTTTTGTGCCGGTCTACGAGGGGCTGAACTATTTCTACCCCCGCCTGCGGAGGGGCGGATGTATCCTGCTGCACGACTGCGACAACCTTCGCTTTCGCGGCGCGGGCGAGGCGGTGCGTCGATACTGCTCCGAACACGATCTCTTCGTTCAATTCCTGTGGGACATGCACGGAAGCGCCGTGCTGAGAAAGCCCGTTTAAATGTTTACCGTTTTGTAACTCTGCCGTAAGTGTGCCGATACGTTTCTTCGCTATTCTGACGCCATATCGAAATGGAGGTGTCAGAATATGTTGTGGAGAAAAGTATGGTTGAGAAGACTATGGTTGAGAAAAGTATGGCTGACGGCGGGAATGGTTCTTCTGTGCGCGTTTCCGGCCCTGGCCGAGCCGGAGCTTGTGGTGCTCCCGATCGACCGGGCCAAATTTCTGGCGGGCGCAAAGTTCGACATGGAGGTCGAGCTTCGCGGCGCTAAAGCCGACGAGATCAGGGTGCTTATCGACGGCAAAGACGCCGCCGCGTTTTTCGGAGCCGTTCCGCGCGTGAAGAAGGAAGAGACGCTGAGCAGCAGCCGGCTCGACGGCGTGGCGTTCCCGAAGGCCGGTGCGGTGAAGGTGGACGTCGAGGCGAAGGCGGGTGGCAAGACGTTCACGAAGAGCGTGGGTTACTCGGTCGTGGGGCCTGAAAAGAGGACCGCGAAGAACGTCATTCTCTTCGTCGGCGACGGCATGGGGCTCGTCAGCCGTCAGATCGCGCGCATCCTCTCCAAAGGCATCACCCAGGGCAAATACAACGGATACCTGGATATGGAGCTTCTGAACGACGGGCTGGCGCTCCTCAACACGTCCGGCTACGACTCCCTCGTGACGGACTCGGCCAACTCCGCGTCGGCCTACGCGACCGGTCACAAGTCGGTGGTCAACGCTATGGGGGTTTACGAGGACTCCAACCCCGACCCTCTGTCCCATCCCAAAGTGGAGAACATCGCCGAGCTCGTCAGGCGCGTCGCGGGTATGTCGGTCGGCGTGGTGACGACGTCCAACATCACCGACGCCACTCCGGCGGCCATGGTGGCCCATACGCGCCGCCGCGCCGAGCAGAACTTCATCGCCGGCGAGATGCTGAAGGCCGACGTCGTGCTGGGCGGCGGGTCGCAGCAGTTCCTTCCCCAAAGCACTCCCGGTTCCCGGCGCAGGGACGACCGCAACCTGATCGAGGAGTTCAGGGCGAAGGGCTACGCCTTCGCGGGCACTCGCGCGGAGCTGGCCGCGGCCAGGGGCGACAAGATCCTCGGGCTCTTCAACCTCGACAACATGAACGTGTACCTCGACCGCGAGATTCTGAAAGGCCCCGACGTCCTGAAGGGCTTCACCGACCAGCCGACCCTGATGGAGATGACGAAAAAGGCCATCGACGTCCTGAGCCGCAATAAGAACGGGTTCTTCCTCATGGTGGAAGGGGCCTGCATCGACAAGCAGCTCCACGTGATGGACTGGGAGCGTTCTGCTTACGACACCATCGAGTTCGACAGGGCCATTGCCGTCGCGCGGGAGTTTGCCGCCAGAGACGGAGCCACGCTGATTCTGGCGACGGCGGACCATTCGCACGGCGTCAGCATCACGGGCACGTACCATGAAAAGGACGGCAAAACGGGCCGTCAGGCCGTGCGGACCTACGCCGCATCCACCTTCCCCACCTTCAGGGACGAGGATGGCGACGGGTTCCCGGAAAACCCTGCCCCGGACGTGACTCTGGCGATCGAGTACGCCAACCATCCCGACTATTACGAGGACTTCAAATTCCATAAGACGCCGGTCTCTCCCGCCATCATGTCGGGCGACGTCGCCGTGGCGAACGTGAAGCGGGCCCCGAACGGCGTTTTCTATCCCGGCAACATTCCGGGCGCGGAATCGCAGGAGGTCCACGCGGCCGACGACGTGCCGCTGTCCGCGGGCGGTCCCGGCGCCGACCACTTCAAAGGCGTCATGGACAACACCGAGGTTTTCTTCGGCATCGTCCGGGCGCTTGGACTCGACCCCACGAAAAATAAATAATAAATTGCAGCGATTTATCCGGGCCGGGGTCCTTTGGTTCCCGGCCCTTCTCATAATAATTATAACAATCATAACAATCATAACAACAATAAGCGCATTTTCGGTCGAAGCGGCTGAAAAGCCGGAGGTTCTGCGCTTCGGCGAGATGTACGGGGAGGTTTCGTCGCTGGGGATCGCCCTGTCCGACAGATTGAGGTCGCTGGAGAACAGGTCTGTCGTCATGGAGGGGTTTATGGCGCCTCCGCTGAAGCCGACGCTCGATTTTTTCGTGCTGACCCGTGTTCCCATGTCGATTTGTCCTTTTTGTTCCTCCGACGCGGACTGGCCTTACGATATTGTGGTCGTTTATTTGAAGGAGCCCGTCACGGCCCTGCCCTTTGATCGCCCCCTTCGCGTGGAGGGGCGACTGGAGCTCGGCACGAAGGTGGACCCGGCGACGGGCTTCGTCAGCCTGGTCCGCATTTACGCCACGAGCCTGCGCGAAGCAAAATAAACGGGATTCTCAAGGGACAAAGTCCCTTGAGTGGGGTGCAGGGGCAAAGCCCCTGCAGTATTCGGAATAAAGAGGATGAGAAAATGACAACGCCGGTCAGCACCGCTCCTCTCCTTGAGGTTCGCGAACTGCGCATGGAGTATCCGCAGCCCGGCAAACCCGTGCCGGCGCTCCGTCTGGATTTTCTGGAGGCCCGTGCGGGGGAGGCGATAGCCGTTACGGGGCCGAGCGGGTCGGGCAAGACGACGCTGCTGCACCTTCTGGCCGCGCTTATCCGCCCCACCGGAGGCGTCATTCGCTTTGGCGGGCGGGACCTGGGTTCCATGGGGACGGCCTCGGCCCGCTGGCGTGCGCTGTCCGTGGGGTATGTTTTCCAGAACATGAACCTGCTGCCGGACTTCAGCCTGCTGGAGAACCTGACGATCGCCGCGGAGATATCGGGCGTGCCGCGGGGCCGCGCGCTCGACCGTTCCCGGGCGCTTCTGCGGCGTCTGGGGCTGGAGGGTCTTGCGCACCGCCGTCCCGCGAAGCTGAGCCTTGGCGAGCAGCAGAGGGGCGCCGTCGCGCGCGCCGTGCTCCACGCTCCGCCTCTCATCCTCGCGGACGAGCCCACCGCGAGCCTCGACGCCGTGAACGCCGGGCTGGTCATGGACCTGCTTCTGGAGCTCAGCGCGGAGTCACAGAGCCTCCTCCTCGTCGCAACCCACGACGAGACGGTCAGGAAGCGTTTTTCCCGCGTCGTCGAGCTTCAAAAAGCGGCCGGAGTCGAAAACGAAGGAGAGTGACCCTGTGAGATCGAGCACCAGTCTGCGTATTGCGTTGAGGCATTTGAGTTCGAGGGCGTTTCAGACTTTTTCGGTCGTGTCGGTCGTCGCTTTTTCCGTGGGGCTGGCCGTCGCGCTGTTCCTGCTGGCGCAGGGGCTTCGGCTGGGGCTGGTGCGCGCGGTGGAGCCCTTCGACCTGATCGTGGGCGCGAGGGGCAGCCCTTATCAGCTGGTCCTGAACACGGTTTTCCTTCAGGACGTCCCTGTTGGCAACATTGCCTGGGAGGACTGCGTCGAGCTCTCCAATGACGCGCGCGTGGGGTCCGCCGTTCCGCTCGGGTTCGGCGACGCTTACCGGGGGTATCCCGTGATTGGGACGACGCCCGCTCTTTCGGAGGTTCGTGTCCGGGCCTCCGACCCTCCATGGCTGAGGCTCGGGGAAGGCCGATGGTTCGAGGGAGATGAATTCGAGGCCGTACTGGGAGCTCAGGCCGCGGCCGGGTCGGGGCTCCGGGTGGGGGACGGTTTTCGAACGTCGCACGGGCTTGTCATGGGAGACGAGCACAAAGAGAAATACCGCGTCGTCGGGATCGCCGAGACGGTTCGGGGTCCGTGGGACCGGGCAATTTTCGTGCCCCTCGGGGTCATCTGGGCGGTGCACAAACACGAACATGAAGACGAACATGAATCCGGAAAAGAGGTGACGGCGGTGCTGGTGCATCCGGCCTCCTGGACGGACGCGTACAGTCTGGCCGCCTCGTTTCAGAGGAGCGCCGACAAACAACTGGTCTTTCCCGCTCAGACCGCCATTCGCCTTTTCTCGCTGATGGGGCGCGGAGAGGCTTTTCTCGCGATCGTCGTTTACGCCGTCGGGGGGTGCGCGGTCCTGACCACGCTTCTGGTCCTCTACTGGTCGGGGGCGGCACGGAGCCGGGAGCGCGCGCTGCTGCACGTTCTGGGGCTTTCCCGGGGAGCGCTCGTCTTCATCTCCTGGCTGGAGGGGACGATCACGCTCCTTGCGGGGGCGTTCCTGGGGGAGCTGGCGGGCCGGGCCGGAGCGGAGGCGGCCTTTGCGCTCCTTGGCGAGGCGACGGCCATCGAGCCCGCCGTTCCGCTGACGCTGCAGGAGTGTCTGATGCCGCTCGCCCTTCTGTCCATCGGCTCGCTGAGCGCCCTCGTCGTCGCCTGGGGCGACGGCCGCAACCCGGAGGAACTCCTGAAGTCCCGCTGATCCGCCGAAAGCATGTTATGGTACAATGATGCAAATTTAACCGGAAGGTGCGAAGAAGATGTTTTCTTACATCTTAAGGAAGGTTCTTTACACGATTCCTGTGCTGTGGGGCGTCGTCACCGTCGTGTTCCTCGTGATCAACATCGTGCCCGGCGATCCGGTGGCCATCATGACGGGGCAGAGAGGGGACGAGGCGACCCTGGCGAAAATTCGCGCCGACATGGGTCTGGACCTGCCCATCGGGATGCAGTATCTTCGTTTTCTGGGACAGCTCTGCAAGGGCGACCTGGGGACATCCTACCGCAACAACGAACCCGTGAGCACCGCCATTCGAACGCGCCTTTGGGCGACGGCGAAGCTGGCCTTCGGCGCGCTGTTGCTGGGGACGGTTTTGGGCGTCGCGGCGGGGGTGGTTTCCGCGGTTAAAAAATATTCTTTTTTCGATTACGGCGCCATGGTCATCGCGATAGCGGGGGTCAGCGCCCCTGTTTTCTGGGTGGGCCTTCTGCTCCTCCTCTTTTTCGCCTACATCCTGAAGTGGGTTCCCGGGGTCGGGTACGGCGACGGTTCGTTTAAATACCTGATTCTGCCCATGATCACGCTGGGCGTGCGTCCGGCGGCCCTGACGGCGCGACTTTCCCGCTCCTGTATGCTGGAGGTTCTGAGTCAGGATTACATCCGGACGGCCAGGGCCAAGGGGCTGAAAAAACACGTCGTCGTCATGAAGCACGCGATGAAAAACGCGATGATCCCCGTGGTGACGATCATTGGAACGCAGGTTTCCTCTCTGCTCTCCGGCGCGGTCCTGACGGAAAGCATCTTCGCCTGGCCGGGGATCGGGCGTCTTTCGGTGGATTCCCTGCTCGCCCGCGACCTGCCGATGATCCGCGGGGTCGTCGTCTTCATGGCCGTCACGTTCCTGTTCACCAACCTCCTCGTGGACATCTCCTATGGCTTTCTGGACCCGAGGATCCGCTATGACTGAGGACGAAAACAGGGATTCGGGCGTCACCGGCAACCTGTGGCACGAGGCGTGGCTGCGCTTTCGGCGCAACAGGCTCGCGATGCTGGGGCTTTTCATGATCGCGGCGCTTTTGGGCGTGGCGGTTTTCGCGCCCTGGCTCGCGCCGTGGGACCCCCTCAAACAACTGGTCTGGACGGAGGGGATAAAGGCGAAGCTGGCCGCTCCGTCGACGGCCCACTGGATGGGGACGGACGCCTACGGGCGGGACATCATGAGCCGGGTCATCCACGGTTCGCGTCTTTCTCTCCAGATCAGCCTTCTGGCCACCGTGGTGTCGCTTTTGATCGGCGTTCCCCTGGGGGCCATGGCGGGCTACTTCGGCGGATGGGTGGACGACCTGATCTCGTGGCTCATCAACGTCATTTTCGCCTTTCCCTTCATGCTGTTCGTCCTGGCGATCGTGGCCGTTTTGAACAACCCCGGCATGATCATGGTCTTTACCGCGATCGGCCTGGTCAGCTGGGTTTCCATCGCGCGCGTGACGCGGGCGCAGTTCATGTCTCTCCGGGAACGGGAGTACGTCGAGGCGACGAAGGCCATCGGCCTGCCCACCCGGACGATTCTCTTCAGGCACATCCTGCCCAACACGCTGGCGCCGGTTATCGTGCAGGCGACGCTCGGCATCGGCAGCATCATCCTGACCGAGGCGGGGCTCGCCTTTCTGGGATTCGGAGCCCAGCCGCCCGCACCGAGCTGGGGGCTGATGATCTCCGACGGACAGCAGTATCTGGCGACGGGTCAGTGGTGGTGGGCCCTCTTCCCCGGCATGGCGATCATGTACACCGTCCTGGCCTTCAACTTCCTCGGCGACGGCCTGCGGGACGCGCTGGACGTCCGGCTGAAACGATAGGAGGAGCCTGAGCGATGAGTCTCTTGCAGGTAAACGACCTTAAAACCTGTTTCGACACCGACGCGGGGCTGGTGAAGGCCGTGGACGGGGTGTCGTTCTCCGTCGAAAAGGGAGAAACCCTGGGGATCGTGGGGGAGTCCGGCTGCGGCAAAAGCGTCCTGTCCCTGTCCATCATGAGGCTTCTGCCCGAGCCCGGCGGGTTCGTCGCGGGCGGAGACATCCTCTTCGAGGGCACGAACCTGCTGCGGCTCGACGAGGACGCCGTGTGCTCCGTGCGGGGCAACCGGATTTCCATGATTTTTCAGGAGCCCATGACCAGTCTCAACCCCGTAATGACGGTGGGGGAACAGATCATGGAGCCTCTGATCGTCCACAGAGGAATGACGCAGAGGTCCGCCTTCGACGAGACGGTCGGGATGCTGAGGCGGGTGCGCATCGCCGAGCCGGTGCAGCGCATGAGGGAGTACCCGCATCAGCTCTCCGGCGGGATGCGTCAGCGGGTCATGATCGCGATGGCTCTGGTCTGCAACCCCTCGCTCCTGATTGCGGACGAGCCGACGACGGCGCTGGACGTCACGGTGCAGGCGCAGATTCTGAGGCTGATGAACGACCTGAAAAGCCTCACGGGCTCGTCGATTATCTTCATCACCCACGACCTGGGGGTCATCGCGCAGATGGCCGAGCGCGTGATGGTCATGTACGCGGGGCGCGCGGTGGAAAACCGGGACGTGGAGGCGCTCTTCAGGGAGCCGCTGCATCCCTACACGCGGGGCCTCCTGCGCTCCATTCCCCTCTTCTGTGAAAAACAGGATCGCCTGTCCGTCATCCCGGGCGTCGTTCCCAGCCCCTTGAAAAAGATCGACGGCTGTAAATTTCACAGCCGCTGCGATTATGCCTTCGATCGCTGCCGGAGGGAGGAGCCGCCTCTGTTCAGGCCGGGTACGGGCGAGAGCGTCCGCTGCTGGCTGCACGAAAACGGAAAACACGACTTTACGGAGGACCGGCGGCCTTTAAAATCTTCAGATGGGAGAAAGTAGCCCGTGGGGAATGACGATTTTATCCAGGTGGAGGCGCTCAGAAAATATTTCCCCGTCCGCAGGGGGCTTTTCAGGCGGATCGTGGGGCAGGTGAAGGCCGTGGACGGCGTGTCGTTCTCGATGCGCCGCGGCGAGACCCTTGGGATCGTGGGGGAGTCCGGCTGCGGCAAGTCCACGATCGGCCGCACGATGATTCACCTGCTCGAACCCACGTCCGGCTGCGTCCGTTTCGACGGGCAGGACGTGGGCACGATGCTCCGGACCGACGCCAGAGGCCTTCGGCGGCGGATGCAGATCATCTTTCAGGATCCCTACGGCAGCCTGAACCCGCGCCTGACGGTCAGGGAGATCGTAGGCGAGGGCGTTCGGTTCCACGGTCTGGCGCGGGGGAAGAAGGAGCTGGACTCCTACGTCGCCGATGTTCTGGTCGAGGCAGGGCTTCTGCCCGAGCACCGTCACCGCTACCCTCACGAATTCTCGGGCGGACAGAGACAGAGAATCTGCATCGCCCGCGCCATCGCCCTGCGGCCGGAGGTCATCGTCTGCGACGAGCCGGTCTCGGCGCTGGACGTCTCGATTCAGAGCCAGGTCCTGAACACCCTGAAGGACCTTCAGGAGCG
>JAISSA010000075.1 GCA_031273365.1 Synergistaceae bacterium | reverse complement strand
GGATCCCGGAATAAACTGGAAGAACGTGCGCGTTCTGGCGGTGGACGACGCTCCGGAGATTCTGGAATATTTCGAGGACCTTGCCGGCCGGCTCGGCGTCGCGTGCGACGTCGCCGCAAGCGGCGAAGAGGCCTGCGCGCTGATGGAACGGAACGGCTACGACATCTATTTTGTGGACTGGAAGATGCCCGGCATGAACGGCATCGAGTTTTCGCGCCGGGTCAAAGACCGGAAAACGGGCAAATCCGTCGTCATCATGATGTCCGCCACCGAGTGGAACGTAATAGAAAACGAGGCCAGGAGCGCTGGGGTGGATAAATTCCTGCCGAAGCCGCTTTTCGCTTCCTCCATCGCCGACTGCATCAACGAATGCCTTGGCTCCGGCAACCTGCGTGGGGAGGAAGAACCTCAGCCGGACGAGGTGGACTGCTTCAGGGGGTATCGCGTGCTGCTGGCGGAGGACGTGGAGATCAACCGGGAAATCGTGCTGGCCCTGCTGGAGCCGACCGCGCTCGCGATCGACTGCGCGACGAACGGAGCGGAGGCGGTGAAGCTGTACAGCGAAGCGCCCGACATGTACGATATGATCTTTATGGACGTGCAGATGCCGGAGGTGGACGGGTACGCGGCCACGAGGCTCATACGCGCCCTTCCCGGAACAAAGGAAATCCCCATCGTCGCCATGACCGCCAACGTGTTCCGCGAGGACATAGAACGGTGCCTCGAGGCGGGCATGAACGACCACGTGGGCAAGCCGCTGGACTTCGACGAGGTGTTGAGCAAACTGCGCAAATACCTCCCCCGCAGACAGCACTGAGGGCGATATATATTAAGGGTGAAGTCGTACGGGGCTCAGGCCAAAACCGTACGACTTTCTGGCTTTTGGGTCGAGTGACTGACATATAAAAGCGAAAAATTCTTGCAGATACCCAATTCTTTTCCCATGGATGCTTTTGAGGCAAAAGAAGAAAATCCAGCAATAGCAAGTGATGTATAATTTACCTGCTTTATCAGGATGAAGATCTGTAAGTCACTCAGTTCTGCAGTTAAATAAAGTTTTGTCCGTCACTCAGCTCCGGTCCTCAGCTCGCGTTTGTTGCCTCTAAAGGGTGACGCCGTCCCTGAAGATCGCGATCTCCCCGAAGCCCTTTCTTTCGTGCGCGACGCGGTCGCCGCAGGCCGTGCGCAGGACGCAGTCGATCAGGCGCTTTTCCGCCGCCTCCCACGTCTCGCCCTCCAGCAGGGCGCCGGCGTCGAAGTCTGTCCAGTCGGGATGTTTTTTCGCCAGCGCCGTGTTCGTCGATATCTTCACCGTCGGCGTCGGCGAGCCGAAGGGGGTGCCCCGTCCCGTCGTGAAGAGGATGAGCTGTGCGCCGCTGCCGGCGAGCGACGTGCAGGAAACGAGGTCGTTCCCCGGGGCGAACGTTATCTGCACTCCGCCGCCCGGGACCGCCGCCTGTCCGTATCGAAGCACCTTCGTCACCGGGGCGCGGCCCGCCTTTTCGACCGCCCCCAGGGATTTTTCCTCCAGCGTCGTGATGCCGCCTTCCCTGTTTCCGGGGGAGGGATTTTCATAGATGGGCTGGCCGTACCGGACAAAATAGTCGCGAAACCACCTGTCGAGCGCGATGAAGTCGTCAAAGACCGCTCTGTCGCCGATCCTCGACGCGACCTCCTCCTCGGCCCCGAACATCTCCGGAATCTCGGTGGCGAGTATCGTCCCTCCCCGCGAGACGAGCCAGTCGGAGAAACGGCCCACCAGCGGATTGGCGGTGAGGCCGGAGTAGCCGTCGCTTCCGCCGCACTTCACGCCGACGCAGAGCTCCGAGAGGGGGAACTCCTCCCGCGAACGCGGCGCGCCCGCCGCCAGCTCGTCAAGGAGTCGCGGCACCGGCGCGCCCGCCTCGCAGGTCTGAAGGACGACGCGTTTCACGGCGTCGCCGCGGCTCTCGCGGATGCGGGAGTAAAGCTCTTCGGCGGAGAGGTTTTCGCACCCGAGCCCGACCACCAGAACACCCGCCGCGTTCGGGTTGCCGGCAAGCCCCGTCAGGATGTCCCGCGTCGCCTCGAGGTCGCCTCCCAGCTGGGAACAGCCATACGGGTGTTCGAGCAGGCGCACCTCGTCGATCCAGGGCGGTTTGCGGTAGTTTCGCAGAATGAACCGAAGCTCTCCGTTGACGCACCCGACCGACGGAATGACCCACAGGTCGTTGCGAACTCCGGGGCGTCCGCCGTTCCTCCGAAAGCCCGAAAACGTGCGCGCGCCCGTGTCGATCGGCCCGTTCCCCGCACCGTCGGGCGCTTTTTTCGGGTTTTTCGGCTCGCGCCACAGGGGGAGGGCCTCCGTTCCGAGGCGGGTCACCACGTTGTGTTCGTGAACCCGGTCTCCCCGCCGAATGTCGCGGGAGGCCAGGCCTATCGCGCGGCCGTACTTGAGAACGACCGCGCCCTTCGCGATGTCGGCGCAGGCGACCTTGTGCCCCGCGGGGACGTCCTCGTTCAGAACGAAGGCATCGATTTCGGTCCCGGCGTTTCCGCCCCACGGCAGGACCAAAACGTTGTCGGCCTCGTTCAGGCGGATGAATTTCGGTCCGGGACAGCCAACGGAGCCCACGGCATCGTCCCGCGCGGATTTAAGCGCCGGAGATCTCATGCAGCATCGCCTTTCTGACCTCGGGGGGCAGCGACGGGAAAAAACTCGCCAGACGCTCCTCCAGCGAATCGCCCCTGATCTGTCCGTAATCCCTGAGTTCGAGCGGTCCGCCTGGAAGCTCCGCGACCGGTCCGTGCCCGTAGAGTTCGCAGAGTTTGCCGGCGGCGGCGGTCATGAGGGGCGGGACCCGGCCGTTCCGGGCGAAATAGTCCCGGAGGGTCGGGCTCATTCTGGCGTCGGCCTTCGAGACGGAGTTGAGCGCTATCGCGCGGAATTTGTGCTGCAGCGTCGGGTTCCTGAACCGCGTCAGGACGTCCTCCGCGTAGGCGTGGGTTTCTTTGTCGTCCGCGTCGTGGTCGAGCGCGCGGCAGATTTCGTCGTGCATCATCGCGGAAAGCCAGGACGCGTGCCCGGGGTGCGAGGCGAACGCGTCCACGTTCTCTATGCCGGCAAAAAGCGCCATCGGGACGGACGCCGTGTGCGCGCCGTTCAGTATCCGAACCTTGCGGTCATGGTAAAAATCCAGCCTGTCCCCGGTCACGACGACGTTCAGGCCCGCCCGGCCGAACGGAATGCGGTCCTGAATTTTTTTGTTGCCCTCCCGGTCGCCCTCGATGATGAAAAGATGAAAAAGCTCGCCGCTGGTGAGCCATTTGTCGCTCCGCCCGATCTTCTCGAACACCCGGTCCGCCGCGTCCGCGGGGTAGCCGGGAACGATGCGGTCGACCAGCGTGTTATAAAACGAACAGCTCGCCAGATAGTCCTCGAACTCCGCTCCGTAAGCGAACGATCCGCCGTACTGACGCAGGGTCTTCCGGAGCAGGTCGCCGCTGCGCTCGTTCAGCTCCATCGCCATAATCATGACGGGCGGCAGCCTGCGGCGCGCGCGTTCCCTCAGCAACTGCGCCAGAAACGACGGGTAATTGTGCGGCTCCGACGCCTCCGGGTCGAAGTAAATTCCCGCCTCGGTGCTGTTGGAGAGGATAAGCTCGATATCGCGGCAGCCCGCCTCGATATATTCGTTCCTGTCGGTCAGGGGGCTCACGGCGTCCCTGACGACCCTCACCGCGTCCAGCGTCTCCACGTACTCGCCGCCCTCGTGGCCCCGCAGCAGCACGTGATACTCCCCGGCGTCCGCGATCTCGCGCACCGGCTCGCCGGGCGTCAGCTGCGCCAGAGTCACCTCGTACTCGACGGCCATGGCGTCCGACACCTTCTGCAGCATCCAGTCGAAGAAACAGCGAAGGAAATTTCCCCCGCCAAATTGCAATATCTTCATAATGAAAGTAAAAAGCCTAAAGGTAAAGGCGTAAAAGATAAAAGGCCTGAAGCGCGCTATTGTTCATGTTTATCGCCTCCGGGTTCCGGCAGCTCCATGCCGAAGTAGTTCACGGCGTTGTTGAAGCAGATGTCCCGCACGATGCCGCCGATGTGGTCGAAGTCGCAGGGCAGCTCTCCGTTTTCCATCTCCGTGCCGAATCTGGCGCAGAGCAGGCGGCGGAAGTACTCGTGCCGGGGGTATGAGAGAAAGCTGCGCGAATCGGTGAGCATTCCGACGAATCGCGAGATCAGCCCGATGCTCGCAAGCGCGCTGAACTGCCGGTTCATGCCGTCCTTGTGGTCGTTGTACCACCACGCGGTGCCGAGCTGGATTTTGCCGGGCGTTTCGCCCATGAAGGACCCCGCGATCGAGGCGATCATGTCGTGGTCGTTGGGGTTCAAACTGTAGATGATCGTCCGCGTGAGTTTTCCCTCGGAGTCAAGGCGGTCGAACAGCGCCGTCAGCGCGTCGCCGATCGGGAACTGGCCGATGGAGTCGTAGCCGGTATCCGGACCGCGGAGCGCGAAGGCCCGCGAGTTGTTGTTGCGCCTGGCCCCGAAGTGAAGCTGTTGCGTCCATCCGGCGTCCGCGTCCAGGGTCAGGAGGTCGTGGAGAATCGCCGATCGGTATTCCTCCAGCTCCCCGCCGCACAGCGACGTGCCCGAGCGGACCTTTTCGAAGGCCGCCGCCGCTCCGGCGCAGGGGGCGGCATAAGGGCGCTCGATGCCGTAGTCCGAGAGCCTGCATCCGTGCTCGTGGAAGAAATCGTGCCGCGCGCGAAGGGCCTCCAGAAACGAGGCGTAAGTGGAGACGCTTTTGCCGCTCGCGGCCTCCAGCCTGTCGATCCACGCGTTCAGGACGCCCGCGTCGTTTGCCGCAAGCGCCCTGTCCGGACGCCATGTCGGGTAGACCCTGCATCCCCAGCTCTCCTTCGACAGAGCGGCGTGCCCCTCGAGGTCGTCCGTCGGATCATCCGTAGTACAGACGACCGAGACGCCGCTGCGCCGAATGATCGACCTCACGGAAAACCCGGGCTGCGCGAGTTCCGCGGCGCAGCGGTCGTAAATTTCTCCGGCCGTCTTCGGGCTCAGCAGGTCGTTCACCCCGAAGTACCGCCTGAGCTCCAGGTGCGTCCAGTGATAGAGGGGATTGCCGACGGTCTGGGGCACGACCTTCGCCCAGGCCTCGAAACGCTCCCGGTCCCCCGCCGCGTTCGGCACGCCGGAGACCAGTTCCTCGGGAAGGCCGCAGGCCCTCATGGCCCGCCACTTGTAGTGGTCCCCGTAGAGCCAGAGCTGCGTAATGTTCTGGAAATGCGCGTCCTCCCGAATCTGCCCGACCGGCAGATGCGAATGGTAGTCGAAGATCGGCATATCCTTCGCGTATTCGTGATAGAGCCGCTCCGCCGCGCCGTTTGGCAGCAGAAAATTTTCATCCGGAAATGTCCTCATGAGTCGGACCCTCCACTATTTCACAAGATTTGGCAAAAACATACTGATTTCAGGAATAAACGTGACCAGGAGCAGCGCGATGATCATGCAGACGTAAAACGGCATCGTCGCTTTGACGACTCGTTCCATCGGCACGCCGGAGACGGCGGAACCGATGAACAGCACCGTGCCCACCGGCGGAGTCAAAAGGCCGATTCCGCAGTTGAGTACGATGATGATGCCGAACTGAATGGGATGGATGCCTATCGATGTGGCAAGCGGCAGCAATATCGGCGTGGCGATCAGGATGATCGGCGCCATATCCATGATGCAGCCCAACACCAGCAAAATCCCGTTGATCATCAGGGCCAGAAGAATCCGGTTCTCCGTGACGCTGGTGATCGCTTTCGCCGCGATCTCCGGCACGTGCAGCAGCGTGAGACAGTAACCGAATATGCAGGAGGTGGCGATCATGATCAGCACAATGGAGAGCGTGTCCACGCACTCGCCGAGGGCGCGCCACACGCCCTTCCAGTCGAGGCCCCTGTATATGAACAGGCTGACGAAGAGGCTGTAGATGACGGCGATGGCGGCCGATTCCGTGGCCGTGAACCACCCGAACACGACTCCCACGACCACGATCACCACCGCGGCCAGCGCCCAGAATGACTTGAGCGACTGCTTTACGAAGTTGACCAGGCTGAATTTCGAGCCCTTCGGGTAATTGCGTTTAACCGAAATGATATAAGACCCGATCATCAGCGAGATCGCCAGAACAGCGCCCGGAATGTACCCCGCCAGAAAGAGGCTGCCGACCGAGATGCCTCCGGCCGTGGTCGCGTAAATCACCATGTTGTGACTTGGCGGGACCAAAAGCCCCTCGCAGGACGACGTAATCGTCACCGCCGTGGAAAAATCGGCGTCGTAACCCTGTTCGACCATCATGGGGATCAGGATGGAGCCCAGCGACGCGGTGTCCGCGGCCGCCGAGCCGGAAATTCCCCCGAAGAAATACGAGGCGACGATGTTCACCATCGCCAGGCCCCCGCGCATCCACCCGACCAGAGAATCGGCAAGCGCGATGAGTTTGTCCGAAATACCCCCCGACCCCATGAGAACGCCCATGCTTATGAAGAAAGGGACGGCCATCAGGCTGAACGAGTTGACCCCCCTCACCATCTGCTGGCAGACGACGGATATGGGTTTGCCCATATACAGAAGACACAGGACGGAGGAGATCCCGACCGCGTAGGCGATGGGAAAACGCAGGAGAACCATGAGGAAAAATCCGCCCAGCAGAATCAGAACCGCGATGTTTTCAGGACTCATTCCGAGCCGCCTCCTTCATAAAAAAAGCTCCGATATGACGGCACAGAATTTCCGCCTCGAAGAAGAGCATACAGGCCCCCGCCAGCGGTATGGGGAAGTACAGCCAGAACTTGGACAGAGTGGGAATGCTCGTGTAAAAACTCTTGCTGCCCAGGCCGGTACAGTACCGCCAGCCCACGACAAGCATCATGACGGAGAACGCAATTACGGCGATGTCGGCCGCCACGTCCAGCGTCTGCACGACTCTTACGGGCAGATATTTGTCCAGAGCGGTCATGCGGATGTGCGCGTTGCGTCTCAGGGCCATGGACGCGCTGATGACGGCCATATAGACCATGCAGGTCAGCACGATTTCCTCGCTCCATGCCGGATCGGGGACGAAGGGGACGTATCGCCCCACCACCGCCATCGAAGTGATGAGAATGTCGGCCACGAGCAGCAGTTTGCAAAAGAACATGACGGCTTTGTGCAGCGCGTCGAAAAATGGTTTGGCGCGGTCGAGTCTTTGAATGAATGACGTCACTGCGTCTTCTCCTTTCGTTGCCTGAAACATAAAGACGCGGGGCGGAAAATACGCCGCTCCGCGCCATTTGGAGGATTGAAACTCAGGAGGGCGGGGCTCGCCCGGGACCCCCTGATTCAAGCTCAGCCCGTAATGTGAGCCTTATTTTGCCATATCGAGAATGGCCTGATACTCCTTTTCCATGCC
>JAISSA010000055.1 GCA_031273365.1 Synergistaceae bacterium | reverse complement strand
TGAAGGATTCGGTGGTGGCCGTCTGCGTCATCGGGATTATCATGAACATCATTTTCACGCCGGACGGAGCGAGTACGGCTGTCATCGAAGTGGGGTAGAAGGAAACGTTCGCGGCGGGGGTTCCTTTCACGCCTGTTTTTCCGGGAACCCCCGATCGGCAGCTTAAAGCTTAAAAGCTTAAAAGCTTAAAAGCTTAAAAGCTTAAAAACTTAAAAGCTTAAAAACTGCGGGGCCGGCCCCGCACCCCGCAGGGGACGTAGTCCCCTGACCCCGTTAATTTTTTTCCTTTTTTTCCTTTTTTTTCTCAGGGGGGGATTCTTTTGGCTCTTGTGCTCAGTGGAGGAAAGGTTGTCAGCGCGGCGTCTGTCTTTCAGGCTGACGTCAGGGTTGAAAACGGCCTTATCGACAACGTCGGGTTGGACGCGGCGCGAGCCGGAGACGAGATAACGGACGTTTCCGGGAAATTTATCCTGCCGGGCGGTATTGACGCGCACACGCATTTCGACCTTCCCCTCGGCGACGGGACCCGCACCGCGGACGATTTCCCGAGCGGGACGAAGGCCGCGGCAGCAGGCGGGACCACATGCGTCATCGACTATGCGACCCAGTTCAGGGGCGAGTCGCTGGGCCGGGGCCTCGCGAACTGGCATGAACTGGCGGATGGACGCTCTTTTTGCGATTACGCGTTTCACCTCGCGCTCACGGACTGGAACGCCTCGGTCGCGGGGGAGCTGCCGGCCGTCATCGAGGCCGGCGTGACGTCGTTCAAAATGTACATGGCGTATAAAGGCTCGCTTCAGGTCGATGACGGCGTCCTGTACAACGTCATGACGGAACTGAAAAAAACCGGCGGCCTGCTGTGCGTTCACTGCGAAAATGGGGACATCACAGCGGCCCGCTCGCTCGAGCTGCTTGGGGCCGGCAAAAAACAGCCGGAATATCATCCGGTCTCCAGACCGGAGGAACTGGAAGAAGAGGCGGTCGGCAGGCTGCTCGTCATCTCCGGGCTGGCTGGCGCTCCGGTTTACGTCGTTCACGTCAGCTCCGCCCGGTCGATGAAAAAAATTCTGGAGGCGAGATCGTACGGACAGACGGTTTTCGCGGAAACGTGTCCGCAATACCTCTATCTGGACGATTCTCTTTATTCGCCCCGCAACGCGGACGCCGCGAAATACATCTGTTCTCCGCCCCTGAGGGATAAAAAAAATCACGCCGGGCTCTGGGAGGCGCTGTCGAAAAACCTCGTGGACGTCGTGGCCACGGACCACTGTTCGTTTAATTTTAAAGGACAAAAGGACATGCAGGCCGACTTTACGAAGATTCCGAACGGTCTTCCAGGCGTCCAGAGCAGGATGCTGCTGCTCTACCTGGGCGTTTCCCGGGGACGGATAACCCTGCCTCAGATGACGCGGCTCGCCTCGGAGAACCCGGCGAGGATATTCGGGCTGTACCCGGGGAAGGGCTCCATAATTCCGGGGGCCGACGCCGACATGACGATACTCGACCCGGACGGAAAAACTCTGATAACCGCAAAAAATCATTTTCAGAACGTGGATTACACGCCATACGAGGGATGGGAGGTCCCCTGCGCGATCGAGTCGGTGTACCTCAGAGGGAAAAGGATTTTTCACAGGGGAAGCTTTACAACTGACAGGCCGCTCGGCCGCTTTATACGGCGGAACGCCACGGTTCTTCAAAATTAACGGGGTCAGGGGCCTAAGGCCCCTGCGGGGTATGGGGCGGAGCCCCATGGTTTGGGCTTTTTTACGAATACCCGCATCCGCCGGCAAAACGAATGCGGGCCTGTCTGTCATGCCTTTTTCTTACGATAAAAAGTATCCTCCATCGGCAGCGTCGACCTGAGCCTGCCGTCCAGCGCGTAGTAGGCCCCGGCAACCGCCGGAGCGGTCGGGATGGTCGCGAGCTCGCCGACCCCCTTCGCGCCACATGCCACGTCGACGCAATCCTTTCCCTTGACGATGACGATCTCCACGGGCGGCGTCTCCGTCGCGCGAAACAGGCCAAGAGTCCCGTATTTCGCCTTGGGCACGCTGTTTTCGAGAGGGTAATCCTCCGTCAGCGCGTATCCGAGGCCCATCACGACGCCTCCCTCGATTTGCCCCTCGGCCGCCTTCGGATTGATGACCCTGCCGAGGTCGTAGGCCGCTGTTATTTTTTTGACTCTGCCGTCCTCGTCCAGCTCAGCCACCTCAGCCGCGTAGCCGTATGCGATATGGCTCTTCGGGTGCTCCTTGTCGCTTCCCATCGGATCCGTCTCGCCCAGATATTCGGCGTAGTACTCCTCTCCCTCCAGATCGCTCAGGCGTTTTCCGGAATCGAGCGCCTCCTTCAGCATGGATGCGGCCCGCCGGGTCGATTCCCCCGTGAACACGGTCTGGCGGGATGCCGTCGTCGTGCCGGCGTTCGGGGTCCTGCGGGTGTCCGGCGGTTCCGCGATCACGAGGTCGGACGCGATGCCCGTGACCTCGCAGACGATCTGGGTCGTTACCGTCGCGAGCCCCTGACCGATGCACGCGGCGCTCGTACGGATATGTACCTTTCCGTCCTCGACCGAGATGATGCAGCGGCTCGTGTCCGGCAGCCCCACGCCCACGCCGCTGTTTTTGAAAAACGAGGATACGCCGGCCACTTTTGCCGTGTCGAAGGCTTCCTTCACCGCCAAAAGACATTCCCGTACAGCCGTCGATTCGTCGGCGATCTGCCCGTTGGGCAGGATATCGCCCGGCGACACGGCGTTGCGGTAGCGAATCTCCCACGGCGAAATGCCGACCATTTTGGCCAGAATATTCAGGTTGCTCTCTATCGCGAAGGCCGTCTGACAAACGCCGAACCCCCTGAAAGCCCCGGCGGGGGGGTTGTTCGTGTACACGGCCGTGCCTTCGATATCGATGTTCTGATAATTGTACGGCCCGGCGGCATGGGTGCAGGCGCGCTGCAGCACAGGGCCTCCCAGGGACGCGTAAGCGCCGGTGTCGCTGATGACCACGGCCTTTGTCGCCAGAATGATGCCGTTTTCATCGCATCCGGTGGTGAAATCCATCTCCATCGCGTGTCGCTTGGGGTGGATGACGATGCTCTCCTGCCTCGTGAGCAGCACCTTCACCGGACGCCTGAGCAGCCACGCGGCCAGCGCGGCGTGGTGCTGCACGCTCATGTCTTCTTTGCCGCCAAAACCTCCGCCGACGAGCCTGCCCTGCACGTGGACCTTCCCGGGCGCGATTCCCAGCATACGGGCGACCTCCCGCTGCTCGTCGTAGATGCTCTGCCCGGCGGTATAAAGCAGGACGCCGTCGTCGCCCTCGGGCATTCCTATGGCGCACTCCGGCTCCATAAACGCGTGCTCGGTGAACGGCGTCGAATAATGCCTCGTGACCACATGGCTGCACCGCGCCAGAGCCTTTTCCGCGTCGCCCCGCCTGAGGTGCTCATGGCTCAATATGTTGCCCTTTTCGTGCAGCTTCGGGGCGTCGGGGGCGAGGGCCTCGGTTGGGGATGAAACCGGTTTCAGCACCTCGTACTCCACCCTGACGAGCGATTTTATCTCGTCGAGGCTCTCCTTTCTGCGCGAAACCACCAGGGCGACCGAATCTCCCGCATAACGGGTCGCGTCTCCTTCCTGAATCATCACGTCCCAGTCGGAGATGAAGGCGAGGTGTCCTATTTTATTGGAACCCGGCACGTCGCGCGCCGTGAACACCGCCGCGCAGTCCTCGTGGGCCAGAGCCGCCGAGGCGTCCACCGATTTTAGAATGGCCCTCGGGTGAGGAGTGCGAAGGGCGGAGGCGTGAAGCATACCTTCGACCACGATATCATCCACGTAGACGCCGGTCCCCAGCGTTTTTGCGACGGCGTCGACCCGATGGAAATTTTCGCCTATCCTCCCGCTGAACTCGCGGGAAGGCCGGGCTCCGGAGCGGAACAGTTCCGCCGCCAGCAGCACGGCGTCCACGATCTTCACGTATCCGGTACAGCGACAGATGTTGCCGCGCAGGGCCTTTTTCACGTCGTCCTCCGACGGGGACGGGTTTTGATCCAGCAGGGCCTTCGCGCTCAGGACCATTCCCGGTATGCAAAAGCCGCACTGCACCGCGCCGGCCTCCGCGAAGGCCCACGCGAACACCTCCTTCTCCCGGTCCGGGAGGCCCTCTATCGTGATGACGGACTTCCCCTCGAGTTTATCCAGCATGGCGATGCATGCCCGCGTCACTCTGCCGTCCACGAGAACGGTGCAGGCCCCGCACGCTCCGCTGCCGCACCCGTTCTTTGTTCCGGTCAGGCGCAGGTCGTCCCGCAGGAAATGAAGCAATTTTTTGTTTTGCCCGCACGTGGATTTTTTGCCGTTGACCGTCAACGTATACATTCGCCGCCTCCTTATTAAAAAAAATGCAATTCAGCGTCTCCGGGGCCCGCCGAAGTGCAGAATCGCCTCCAGGACTCCCCCGCCGACGGCGAGGGCTTTATCCGACACGGTAAAACAGTGTTCGATTTCACAGCGGGGATCGACGTCGCCGCTCTTCATTCCGCGGTGAACCGGCACTCCGGACGACAATACGCCTCTCAGGATACCGTCAATCCGGCAAATCAGGGGTTTTCCGTTTACCGTTCCCACAACGTCGCCTTTTTTTACACATGCCCCGATGTCGAGCAGCTGCTCGAACAGGCCGTTGTCCGGGGCGCGGAGAAGGCGCTCATGAGTGTATCCCCCAATGTTTCCGGGGCTTCCCGTGGCCGGGGCAGCCGATCCCCGGGTTATCACCCTGCCGAGACAGTGCCCGCGCAGGGTCTCGACCACAGCATGGCAATCGACCCCGGCTGTGAAGCCGGGGCCCAGACAGACGACGACCGGCGCGTCTGAAATATTCGTGCCGGTGTTGCGCCTGGCCATAATCGCGTCGACCAGCGCGTCGAACGCCATATTGCGCAGGATGAGCGCGTCGGGATCGACGATGACCGCTATATCGCCGGACAGAGCCACGGCGAGCGCCTCGTCCGCGTTCCTGACGAGCACGCCCCGCGCGCCCTCGACCGCGCACTGTCCCCGCGAAATCGCGCTCGAGAAACTCACGGTCCGGCGGAGGGTCGTGGGCCTTGAAATATCGGTCATCACGACGTTGAAATGCGCCCTGTGCAGACGAAGCGCTATGCCGGAGGCGAGGTCGCCGGCCCCCCTGATTAAAACCATCATGACGAGGCTGCGCTCTCCTGTTTGCGCGGAACGGCTCACGCCATCGAGATGACGGTTCCCGCCCTGCCCTCCAGGGCGTCGACGGCCTTGAAGAGCGAAGTGATTATGGCCTTCTTCCCCGGAAAGCGTCTGGCGAATTTTATAGCGGCCGTCACCTTCGGCAACATGCTGCCGGGGGCAAAGTGCCCTTCGTTCAGGTATTTGATTGCCTCCGCCACCGTGATGTGCGAAAGTTCCCGCTGATCGGGCCTGTTGAAGTTGACGCAGACCCTGTCGACCTCGGTCAGGATGAGCAGGAAGTCCACCCCTATTTCTTCGGCGAGCAGTTCGGCCACGAGATCCTTGTCGACGACGGCCGCAACGCCCTTCAGGGAGCCGTCCATGTTCTCGGTCACCGGAATGCCGCCGCCTCCCCCGGTGACGACGATTGTCGAGTCCCACAGGCGCTTTATGGAGTCGAGCTCCGTTATCCACATGGGCGCGGGCGACGCCACCATACGCCGCCAGCCGCGGCCGGCGTCCTCCTTCATGACATAACCCTTCTCCGTGGCCAGCGCTCTGGCCTCCTCCTCGGAGAAGAACGGCCCTATGGGTTTGGACGGATTTTTGAACGCCTCGTCCTTTTCCGAAACCACGACCTGAGTGAGTATCGTGACCACCGGCACGTTGCGGTTCCTGTTCCTGATGGCGTCCCGCAGGCACTGCTGAATCTGATAGCCGATGTAACCCTGGCTCATGGCGCCGCATACGTCGATCGGCATGGCCGGGAGGCCGGAGTCGATTTTCGACGCGATCTCCTGAGAGAGCGCGATGCGGCCGACCTGAGGGCCGTTGCCGTGAACGATCGCCATCTCATAGCCCTTGAAATTTATATCGGCCAGATGTTCGCACGTCCTGCGGACAACGTCGAGCTGAGCCTCCGCAGTCGCCGGAGTCCCAGGTTCCTGGAGGGCGTTCCCGCCCAGCGCGATGACTACCTTGCTGATTCCCATTTTCGTTCTCCCTCCTGTCGCCTGAACAGGTTCAACAAAGAAAACCCCGGCGTGTTTATAATAAAAAATTATGACGTTAAGAATTTATTATCATGATATCTCCGCAACGGGCGTCTGTCAAGAGGACGGGGCGATGAGGTAAAATAGGAACGAGAGATTTGGAAACGCATACCTGCCGTCAGATTTAAAATGAAATTGAGCGAGAGGAGAAGGTCATGTCGAAATTAAAATGTGCTCATTGCCGCAAAAAAGCGGCCCAGAGAAAATGTCCGGTCGTTGGCGGGTATATATGTTCTTTTTGTTGTGGTTCCAATAGATCGAGTGAATTTGGCTGTCCGTCTGATTGCGACTACCTTGAAAACGAAGCTTTTTTCAAAGAAGCTCAACAGAGCAAAGAGCTTCGCAGGTTGCTGGCGACAGTCCCGAGCGGTCAATTTGACGATATATTTCAAGACGCTCACTATGCGGAAATCGCTTATCCAATTGAAAAAAATGTAGCGGCTGCGTATGTGAGTGGGATATATATCTTAAACGACCAGAAGGTCAAAGAAGCGTATTACGCGACCTACCGTATGCTCAAGGGCGATGAACCCGCAGGGAAAGGCCTGCCCGGAGATTTGCTGACGCTGGGAAAAAAATTGAAATGCCCCCGGGATGATCTGGCGCTGGTGCTGTTGCGCCTTATCATCAGCGTCAATAAAATGACGGGCGGAACGCTCGGGCCTTATAGTTATCTGGACTATATAAAGTATAATATTTTGCCGAAGTAGACCGTAATTATATCATCGACGACCTGGAGGTTCATAATGACTGACGCAACGTGCAGTGAATCATTTGAAGTGAAGACGCTCTCGGGAATCGAGGCGATAGTGAGCCGTTTTTCCCGATCCGACGCCCTGATCGGCATCGACGGGAACGACCTGAAGGAGCTGGTCGGCGAAGCACAGGACGCGCTGGCGGTGACGGGAACCGGAGAGGATTCGTCGTCTCTGGCGGAAAA
>JAISSA010000238.1 GCA_031273365.1 Synergistaceae bacterium | reverse complement strand
TACATGTATTCCTTATTGAATTCGTTCGGTGGAATCACGATCGGGACGCGGTCCACGATCTGGAGCCCATAGCCCCTGAGCCCGACGATTTTCTGCGGGTTGTTCGTCAAAAGTCGAATTTTCCGAAGGCCGAGGTCCATGAGGATCTGCGCCCCCATTCCGTAGTCCCGCAGGTCTGGCGCGTAGCCCAGAGCGATGTTGGCGTCGACGGTGTCCATGCCCTCTTCCTGCAGCTTATAGGCCTTCAGCTTGTTGAGAATCCCGATGCCGCGGCCCTCCTGCCGCATGTACAGGAGAACCCCCGTCCCCTCCTTTTCGATCATGGACAGGGCGATGTGAAGCTGAGTTCCGCAGTCGCAGCGCAGGGAGCCGAAGACGTCGCCCGTCAGGCATTCGCTGTGAACGCGGACCAGAACTTCTTCGACGCTCGAAATGTCCCCCATGACCAGCGCGATGTGCGTGTGGGAATCGTCGTTTTCGAGCCGGCTCCGGTAGGCGTAAGCGTGGAATTGACCGAATTTCGTCGGCAGGCTGACCTCGACGACCCTTTCGATCAGCCTTTCCCGGGCGCTGCGCCAGGCGATGAGCGACTGCACCGTAATCAGCCTCAGATCGTGCTGCTTTGCGAAGAGAGCGAGGTCCGGCAGACGGGCCATGGCGCCGTCGTCCCTCATGACCTCGCAGATCACGCCGGCCGAGGGCAACCCCGCGAGCCGCGCGAGGTCCACGGCGGCCTCGGTGTGTCCGGCGCGCTTCAGCACCCCGCCCTCCCTCGCCGCCAGGGGAAACAGATGTCCCGGGCGGTAAAAATCGTTCGGACGCGCGTCGGAGGAGGCCAGCAGGCGCGCCGTGATCGCGCGTTCCTCCGCGGAAATTCCCGTCGTGATCCCTTCCTTTGCGTCCACGGTCACCAGAAAGGCCGTCCCGTGCCTGTCGGTTCCCTTCTGCGTCAGGGGGTCCAGCTGCAGCCTTTCGGCGATCTCGGCGGAGACCGGCGCGCAGATGAGCCCCCGCGCGTAACGAGCCATGAAATTGACCCGTTCCGTGGTGGCATGGACCGCGGCCATTATAAGGTCGCCCTCGTTCTCCCGATTTTCGTCGTCGACGACCACCACCATCCGGCCCTGACGAATGTCCTCGATGGCGTCCTCGATGGCGTCGAATTTCACGTCGTCGGGGCCTCTTCTGACGGTTTTTTCTTCAGTATCGACGGCGTCCGTCTCCGCTTTCCCTTCAGTTTTATCTTCAGTAGCCAAGGTCACACAACTCCTCCAGGGTCAGGCTGCCGGGCCCGTCAGAAGTCCCGGAAGTCCGGGGCCTCAGCAGCCGCTCCATATATTTTCCGATGATGTCGGTCTCTATGTTGACGGTGTCGCCCGGCCCGAGTTCCCCCAGGGTGCAGCCCTCCAGGGTCGTCGGTATCAACCCCACGGAAAAGGCCTCGGCCTCCGCGTCGATGACGGTCAGGCTGACCCCGTCGATCGCAATGGACCCCTTCTTCACAACAGTGCGCATCAGGTCCTTCGATGCCCGAAACCACGCCTCTTTCGTCCGGTTCCCTCCCGAGACGTCCCGGAGCACCGCCGTGCCGTCGATGTGCCCGAGCACCAGATGCCCGTCCAGGCGGTCGCCCATTCGTATCGCGCGCTCGATATTGACGCGATCGCCACGGGACAGCGAGGAAAAGCGCGTACGCGCGGCCGTTTCAGGCATCATTTCCACGTCGAACGCGTTCCCCCGAAGGGCAACGACGGAAAGACACGCGCCGCTGACGGCTACGGACTGCCCAGGGATCAGCTCCGGGGCCACTTTCGCGCACTCGACGGTAAGGCGGAAAACGCCGCTCGTTCTGCGAATGTCCTGCACCCTGCCGACTGCCTCTATAAGGCCGGTGAACATGGCAATATTCCCTCCATAAGAACGTCTTCGCCCGCGCGACGCACCCGAACGTCCTTCAGGCGCACGACGTCTTTCATAAACTCGAAGCGGAGCCCGTCGGCAGGCCCGGGGCCCGCGCCCATCAGGGCGGCCGAGGCGAAGAGAGCCACGGCGTCGCAAAGCCCGGCGCGAATAAAGGAAGACAGGACCGCCGGCCCCCCCTCCACCATCAGCATCTGCACGTCGCGCGCCGCGATTTCCCGAAGCGCGAACTCCGGATCGACGCGTCCGTCTTTTTGGGGAACGACACAGACGGTCGCCCCCGCCGCCTCCAGAGAACGCCTCTTTTTTTCGTCCGCGCTGCAGGTCAGCACAAGACATTCTTCCTTAAAAGTTTCACCCCTCAGGACCTTCGCGCTCAGAGGGAGCGAAAGGTCGGTATCTAATATTATGCGCAAAGGCGATTTGCCGCAAGTGCGACGTACCGTCAATTCAGGGTCGTCTTTCAGGATCGTCCCCACGCCGACCAGGATGCCGTGGTGTTCGGCGCGCATCAGGTGGGCCCACGTCCGGGCCGTCGGTCCTGTGATCCAGCTGCTTTGTCCGTTTTCCAGCGCCATTCTTCCATCCAGGCCCACGGCCGCCTTCAGGGTGATCCAGGGACGGGACAGCGTTTGAGTTCTTATAAAACCGCGGTTCATCCACCGGCACTCTTTTTCCAGACAGGGCGCGGAGACCTCCACGCCGGCGGCCCTCAGCATCTCGAGCCCGGCGCCGTCGACCCTCGGGTTCGGGTCCGTCGTGCCGACGACGACGCGCGCAATGCCCTCTTCGATCAGCCGCGGAGCGCAGGGAGGGGTTTTCCCGAAGTGAGAGCACGGCTCCAGAGTGACGCAGGCCGTCGCGCCCCTCACGGACTCCCCCCGCGCCGCCGCGTTCTTCAGCGCGGCGACCTCGGCGTGATCGCCGCCGCATCGGGCGTGCCAGCCCTCGCCGATCACCCGCCCGTCCTTCACCAGAACGCACCCGACCCTGGGGTTGGGGCG
>JAISSA010000187.1 GCA_031273365.1 Synergistaceae bacterium | reverse complement strand
TCTCAAGGGCTTTCACCTTGAGCTGCATACCGATTACCCGGTATGGAGGGCTTTTATAGACGTTTTAGATAGCTATTACAATGAAAACTTAGCTATCCGATGACTATATTGTTACCCTCCTCGCTCCACGGCATTCTCACGCCGCTGACGAAGATGGCGAGAAAGGCGAAAATCAGCGACGCCACGGTAAGATATTTAAATTCTCTGCGCACGGGGCACCCGCTCAGACATGGACGACGCGCTCGCCGATTCTGCCGGACAGCGTCTGCACTTCCTGAGCCTGAGCTTCGTAGCCGGCCCGCCCCATAAGGCCGTAGGCATAATTTTTCCCCTGCTCGACGCCGGGCTGATCGAACGGGTTGACCTTCATCAGGTACCCCGTCATGGCCGTGACGTACTCGTAAAACTGGATCAGTCCGCCCAGACGCCAGGCGTCGAGAACCGGCAGCGTGAGCGTGAGGACGGGACGGGACATCTTCGCCAGGGTCACGGCCGTCGCGAAGGCCTCGTGATTGCGGAGCTCGTCCATCGATTTTCCGTAAAGCCAGGAAAGTTTTTCAAACGCCTTTTCCGGCGCCGCCGGCAGCGCAATATCCTTCTGCCCCTGCTTCACGGTCAGAATCGTGTAGAGTTTGTCATCCGGCCCGGAGGAGTAGAGCTGAAGCTGCGAGTGCTGGTCGATGGACCCCAGCGCGCGCACGGGGGTCGAGCCCTGCCCGTCCTTGCCGGTGGATTCTCCCCAGAGCTGGGCGAACCACTCTCCAAAGCGCTCCAGCGCGTCGGAGTAGGGCATCAGGACGTTGACGTTCCGGTTTTTGCGCAGGTGCAGCCAGGAAAGTCCCGCCATGATCCACGCGGGGTTTTCCAGAATCGATCCGTTTCTGGCGAGAAGGTCGCTCATCGCGCCCGCGCCGGACAGGAGCGCCTTGCAGTCGATCCCCAGCGCCCAGGCGGAGAGAAGGCCCACGCAGGAGAGGACGGAAAAGCGCCCCCCGACGTCCTCCGGAAGGATGAGGCTTTTGCAGCCGGTCTCGTCGACGAAGGGGCGAAGGATGCCCTTCTCCTTATCGGTCACGACGATGACGCGCTCACGCGCGGCCGCCTCTCCCAGGGTGTCGCGAAGCTTTTCCCAGAAAAACAGGAAATTTGCCGCCGTCTCCGCGGTGCTGCCCGACTTGCTGACGACGATCACGGCGGTGCTCTGGGGGTCGAGAAGCTCCCAGATTGCCCGGTTATCGACGGGATCCACGTTGTCGGACATAAAGAAACGCGGCGCGTTGCGCTTGACCTTCGGCAGCTCGTTCCAGTATGGAGGCAAAAGCGCGTTATGCAGCATCAGGTTCCCCAGAGCGGAGCCTCCTATGCCCACCTGAACGATGGATTCGCGCGTGGCCAGCCATCGCGCCAGGGTTTGGACTTCGTCCACGTTCCGCCTCGGCAGGTCCATCCAGCCAAAACCCTCCCTGCCGGCATTTTTGCGCAACCAGTCGTCGCCTTCCCTGAACTGCGGCGTCATGCTTTCGAGATCCGAAAACGCGACGGCCCGTTCGCCTCCCGTGAACGCGGCTCCATATGCGAGCGATAAAAGCGTCTTTTCGTTCATCGTCATACCTCCTCAAAAATAAGCGTAACCCTTTCGCGGACCAATGCAGGCACTCGAAATCAGCGGGGCGGAGCTCCCCCCCGTCACCTTTGCAAATGCCCGGCGAGAAGGTCCCGCATCCTGTCGATTTCGACCGGCTTCGCGAGGTGCCCGTTCATTCCCGCCTCTATCGCTCTTTCGGCGTCTTCCCTGTAAGCGTCCGCCGTCAGGGCTATGACGGGCACCGTCTTTGCGTCGGGACGCGCCAGGCTCCGGAGGCGTCGGGTCGTTTCGTAGCCATCCAGGCCCGGCATCTGAATGTCCATGAACACCAGATCGTAATAGTTCTCCGGCGATTCCTCGAACATGGAGAGCGCTTTTTCTCCACTCTCCGCTTCGTCGATGCCGACGTTCGTCTCCAGCAGCAGCTCCCGGACGATCAGGCGATTGAGCTCCACGTCGTCGGTCAGAAGAATTTGCCTTCCGGAAAGATCGAGCGTCCGCTCCACGGGGTCGTCCGGAAGGGCGACGCGCTCTCCCCCATCCTTTTCCCGCAGCTCGTCGAGGACGCTCCGGATGGAAGAGGGGAACAGGGGCTTCGCCAGAAATCGGCGGATTCCGGCCTGGCCGGCCTCTTCCTCGATGGCGTTCCATTTCAGGAACGACGCCATGAGAACGACGGTCCCCCTGTCTACCCCGGAGGCAAAGGACCGGACGGTTTCGATCCCGCCCTTCTCCGGCAGATCGCAGTCCACAAAGATGACGTCGTACGGGGTTCTGCTTCGGAGCGCGGCGTTCAGGAGCGTCGCCGCCCGCTCCCCGCTTTCAGCGGCGTCCGACGCGACGCCGAAGCGATCGGTGATTGACCTGAACTGCTCCAGCGATTCGGGGTCTCCGTCCACCACCAGAACGCGCCGGCCCTCGACGACGACGCCGGCGTCCTGCTGCGGATCGCGCTCGAGCTCCACCTCGAAGACGAAGGTCGAGCCCTTCCCGGGCTCCGAGCGCGTCTCTATCCATCCGTTCATCTGCTCGACGATCTTTTTCGAGATGGCAAGGCCAAGCCCCGTCCCGCCATAACGCCTGGCGATGCTCGCGTCAGCCTGGTCGAACGCGCCGAAAAGCCGCTCCATCTGCTCCGGAGTCATCCCAATTCCGGTGTCGGAGACGGAAAAACGCAGCCGTATCCGTTCAGGCCCCGTACGTTCAGTCGTGCCCTGGCAGCTACTCAGTGCGACACCGGGGGTTTCAGGGGGGCCACTGAGCCCCAGGGGCGAACGGGCTCTGCCCCCCTGATTTTGAACGTTTAAACGCAGCCTTTCGCGGCCTCCTTCAGCCACCGTTTCCTCGGGGACTTTTT
This sequence comes from Synergistaceae bacterium, assembly GCA_031273365.1. GTDB lineage: Bacteria > Synergistota > Synergistia > Synergistales > Aminobacteriaceae > JAISSA01. The sequence goes on along the minus strand of JAISSA010000187.1, from coordinate 8,805 downwards.
CGACTTCTTCGACTTCTTCGACGTCTTCGACGGTCAGCAGAATTTTTCCCTTTTCCGGCGTGAATTTTACCGCATTGCTGAACAGGTTGGTCACTACCTGCGAAAGGCGCATCTCGTCCCCGATGCAGCGCACGTTCACCCCTTTGCCAATGACGACGCGCAGGGTCTGGTTTTTCTGCTCCACTCTTTCTTCTATAATATTGCAGACCTTCATCAGCATTTTTTCGAGGTCGAACGGAGCGGCGTCGAGTTCGAGCTTTCCCGCCTCGATTTTGGACATGTCGAGCACGTCGTTTATCAGGTTCAGGAGATGCTGCGACGAGGTTTCTATCGTGGACAGGCAGAACTGGAGTTTTTTTTCGTCGTTCGCGCCTTTGGCGATGCTGGTCATGCCGATAATCGCGTTCATCGGCGTGCGCATTTCATGGCTCATGCGAGAGAGAAATTCGCTTTTTACGCGCGTCGCCCTGAGCGCGTCCTCTCTGGCGGCCACAAGGGAATCGGTCATCTCCTTTGCGAGCACGGCGGAGACGATCAACAGCCCGCCGGCCGTCATGACGGATATTTCCTCCTCGGTGTAGGCCTTTTCCTCGTGGCTGAGCCCCGGCATCGCCATGAACCCCCATAACCTGCCCCCGACCGAGAGCGGAATCGCCAGAAACGACCGGACCTCCTGAGAGAAAAGGCCCTCCCAGGGCGCCATGGAGCCGACGAAGACGTATCGGCCGGCGGCGAGGTCGTCGAGCCATTCCTTCGGCCAGTCCGTCCTGATCATCAAAGAGGCGCTCTTTTCCTCCACCGGCCAGTGAAACAGGCGCTCAGGCTTCCGATTTTCGCCGTCCATCTGCCACAGGGACACGATTGCGCAGTTGAAGGTCTCGCACAGGTCCTTCAAAGAGTGGACCACGGCCTCGGCGTACCTGGAACCGCCGATCGAGAGCAGATTTTCTCCAATTTTATGGATAAGCCGAATATAGGCGCTGCTCCGGCGGTAGAGGTCCTCCAGAGAGTGCCAGCGCTCCTCCAGCAGCCGGACCATGATATTGAAGGCGTTGGAAAAGTCGCCCATGAAGTCCACATGCTGATTGTAGTCGCCCTCGGCAACCTGCTTCGTCTGCCATGTCAGGTGACTCAGAGATGCGTGAAGCGACTTCAGCGGCGCCGCCATCTCGTTCTGCCGTGAGGGAAGCGGCCCGCTCAACGCCCCTTTGGACAGCGCCTTCGCCACCGCGGCAGTCTCCATCGCGCACTGACTGAAAAACTGCAAACCCTTTCCGAACTGCTGCAGATCGTCCGGAAGGCGGCTCAGGTCCAGGGTGGCTTTTGAAGGAGCGTACAGCACGTCGCGCAGGTATTTAAACAGATAGTCATCGAGCGCTCTGAGGTCTTCCTGCGCCACTGTGTTTCCTCCCATTTGGAATATTGCGCCGCCGTCGCTCGAAATGCGTTACACGGGAAGACCGTTGAACCGGCAGACCCGGTCTCCATTCGCCCAGCAGTCGACCTCACGCACCTTATATTTTTTGCCGGTGTAGGCCTCCAGTATCCCGGCGATGAAACCTTCATCGTAGTTGCAGACGTTTTCGTTGGTCACCGGAAGCCCGCTGCAGTCGAGATCCTGCCCCACGGTCAGAACGATGTTTCCGGTTTCCGGATCGAACTCCTCCATACGAAGGATGCCGATCCTGAGGTCGAGCAAATGTTTTTGCAGGCTGGCCAGGAAGGCGTTGAAGTCCAGTTTCAGATCCAGAATGTGTTTAGCGAACTCGCTGCCCGCCAGGAAACCGGCGTTGCGAAAATGCTCGTTGGCCTGCTCCTCTCCGTAAGCCCTGCTCAGCTCGTCCAGCATGGTGTACTGCATCAGTCGATACACCAGCACCGGCATGTCTTCGCCGAGGTCTCCCCGTCCTTCTCTGATGTCTCCCAGACTCTCCCAGGTAAACGTACTGTGTCTCCCGCGTTCGACAAATACATTTTCCATAAAATAAATCCTCCCCCGTTATATGCCGGAAAATCGCCTTGCGTTCGTGGCGTTCTGAAGATAAACTAAGCCACGCTGAGTTGCCTGAGAAAGTATTGATTAAAAAAGCGATTAAAGAAGGCATTTACAAATTTCCGAGCCTGTTGGGAGGCAGTGAAAAACCGGCGACTCGCGCGACTCGCTTCACCTGCCCGGATTCTTCATCGGGGCCGGAAAGCGCCGAAACCGAAAAGCGGCCGACAAATCTCTCCCCCCAGCCTTTAATCAGTCTTTCCTTAAAGAAAGCTCAACTCCGGCACGACAAATCATACCATATACTGAAGGGATTGGTGTTCATGACGACGGCGGCTGCAGGAGAAATTTCGGACCTCGGGGTCCGGCTGGCTCCAATCATCGAGAGGCACAGAGGGAAACAGGGGGTCGCCATACCGCTGCTGGCGGATGTGCAAAAGGAGATGGGCTACGTGGAGCGGGAAGCCGTGGAATACGTGGGCAGGCAACTGTCCATTCCCCCCGCGGAGCTCTTTGGAGTCGCCACGTTTTACGCGATGTTCCGCTTCCAGCCTCAGGGGAAGTACGTCGTGCGCCTCTGCCGGGGCACTGCCTGCCACGTGCAGGGCTCCGCCCGTCTGCTGGAGCACATCGAAAGGGCGTTCGACGTCCACGACGGCGAAACGACGAAGGACCTGATGTTCACCGTTCAGTGCGTGGCCTGTCTGGGCTGCTGCAGTCTGGCGCCGGTCATGATGGTGAACGACGAGGTCTACGGTCGCCTGACGCCGGAAAAAGCGGTCCATGTTCTCGAAGAACTCAAATAAGGAAATTTTTTTAAACACTGTGGGGGTGTTGCATTGAGCAGGACGACGGTAACAATTGGTCTGGCGAGCTGCGGAGTCGCCGGGGGCGCGCTTCCTGTCGCTCAGGAGCTCGAAAAGCTTCTCGCCGGGCGCGAAGACGTGGAGATCAGGAAGGTCGGATGTATCGGGTACTGTTACATGGAGCCGCTGGTGGCCGTGGTGCGGGACGGGAAAACCTGGACCTACGGCCGCGTGGACGTCGATACGCTGCATCGCATCATCGACGGGCACGTGGATAACGACATCGTCCTGCAGGACCATCTGATCCTCACCGACAACGTCGAGGGAGGCGGGGGATCGGAGAGCGCGCGCGGAGAGAAACAGGTGCGCATCGTCCTTCGCAACAGCGGGCTGATCGACCCGAAGAACATCGACGAGTACATCGCCCGCGACGGTTACAGAGGGCTCCTGAAGGCCGTCCGGGGCGTTCCCCCCGAGTCGAACTCGGGAATGACGCGCGACGCGGTCATCCGGGAGGTTCTGGACAGCGGCCTGCGGGGCCGCGGGGGCGCGGGTTTCCCCACGGGCATGAAGTGGCGTTTCGCCCGCGACGCGAAGGGGGAGGCCCCCAACGCGAAGAACCCCGGCGGCACGGACAAGTACATGGTCTGCAACGCGGACGAGGGCGACCCCGGCGCGTTCATGGACCGCTCCGTGCTCGAGAGCGACCCTCACAGCGTCATCGAGGGCATGGCGATCGGGGCTTACGCCGTCGGCGCCTCGCACGGCGTCATCTACTGCCGCGCGGAGTACCCCATGGCGATCGAGCACGTCAATATCGCCCTGGCTCAGGCGCGGGAGCGCGGGTTTCTCGGGGAGAAGATTCTGGGCGACGAGGACTTCAGCTTCGACATCTACGTCAAGGAGGGTGCCGGAGCGTTCGTCTGCGGCGAGGAGACGGCGCTGATCGCCTCGATCGAGGGAGAGCGGGGAATGCCGCGTCCGCGACCTCCCTTCCCGGCCAACAGCGGCATCTGGAAAAAGCCCACCAACATCAACAACGTGGAGACGTGGGCCAACGTTCCCTGGATTCTGACGCACGGCGCCGCCGCGTTCAACGCCTACGGGCATGGGCGCAGCAGGGGGACGAAGGTCTTCGCCATCGCCGGCAGGATCAAAAAGGGCGGGCTGGCCGAGGTCCCGATGGGCATGCCCCTGCGCGAGGTCATCTACGACATCGCGGGGGGCATCGAAAACGACAGGAAATTCAAGGCCGTCCAGCTCGGAGGGCCGTCCGGCGGCTGCGTTCCGGAGTCCCTTCTGGACACGCCGGTCGACTACGAGTCGATCAACGCGACGGGCGCGATCATGGGCTCCGGCGGCATGGTCGTGATGGACGAGGACACCTGCGTCGTCGACGTCGCGCGTTTCTTCCTGAACTTCGTGCAGAAGGAGTCCTGCGGGAAGTGCCCGTTCTGCCGCATCGGCACCAGAAGGATGCTCGAAATTCTGGAGAAAATCACGCAGGGCCAAGGCGTGCTGGAGGACCTGGACAACCTGCTCTCCCTGGCCGACCAGATCAGGGACGGGTCCCTCTGCGGGCTGGGCCAGACCGCGCCGAACCCCGTGCTGACCACTTTGAAGCACTTCCGTGAGGAATACGTCGCCCATATCGTCGACAAAAAGTGTCCGGCGAAGGTCTGCGCGCCGCTGATCCACTACGTCATCGACGGGACAAAATGCGTCGGCTGCACGCGCTGCGCCAGGGAGTGCCCGGTGAAGGCCATCTCGGGCGAGGTGAAGAAACCGCATCACATCGATGACGAAATCTGCGTCCGCTGCGGGCTCTGCAAAAAGACCTGCCCGGTTTCGTGCATTTCGGTCGATTAAGGGAGACAGGAAACGATGAGTGGAATGACGCGTGAGATAAATCGAACGAAGAACAGAACCGACAGAACGATAAAAGTGACGATCGACGGCAGGGACGTCCGGGGATATCCGGGACAGAAGGTGCTGGAGCTGTGCGCCGAGGCCGGAATCGAGATTCCGACGCTCTGCTACGACCCGCACCTCTCCGTGCACGGCGGCTGCTCCGTCTGCCTCGTCGAGATCGAGGGGGCGCGCGCCCTGATGCGCGCCTGCACCAACGCCATCGCGCCGGGCATGGTGATCCGCACGGACACGAAACGCGTGACGGCGGCCCGCCGTCTGGCGCTCGAGCTGATGCTTTCCGACCACGTCGGGGACTGCCGTCCTCCCTGCAACCTGATCTGCCCCGCTCAGGGGAAGGTGCAGTCCTACATCAACCTGACGGCTCAGGGAAAGTACCGCGAGGCCCTCGACGAGCTGCACGACCACGTCACCATGCCCGCCAGCATCGGGCGGGTCTGTCCCGCTCCCTGCCAGACGAAGTGCCGCAGAAACTTCGTGGACGAGACGGTCTCCATCCGCGAAATCAAGCGCTTCGTCGCGGACTGGGGCCTGAAGGAAAACGATCTGGGGGAAATTCCCAAAATCATCGAAAACGGGAAAAAAATCGCCGTCGTGGGCGGAGTGCCCGCGGGGCTCTCCTTCTCGTATGTCGCGCGACGCATGGGCTACGGCGTGACGATCTTCGAGCGGGAGCGGCATCTGGGCGGCATGATGCGTTACGGCATCCCGGACTACCGCCTGCCTCCGTCGGTCATCGACGCCGAGGCAGGGTGGATTCTGGCTCACGGCGTCGCGGTCGAGACCGGCGTGGCGCTGGGCCCGGAAAGTCCCGCGGGGCTCTCGCAGGGATTGAAACACGTCACCCTGGCCGAGCTGCGATCGCGCTACGACGCCGTCGTTCTGGCGATGGGCTGCTGGAAGTCCTCGTCCATGCGGGTGAAGGGCGAGGACCTGCCGGGCGTCGTGGGCGGCATCGACTTTCTTTACACGGTCAACACCCGCAACCCGAGGGGGGCCCTCGGGGGAGAGCTCCTTCCCGAACCCGGGTTCAGACTCGGGAAGCGCGTCGCCGTCGTCGGAGGCGGCAACACCGCGATGGACGCCTGCCGCAGCGCACGCCGGCTCGGCGCGGAGAAAGTCTGCGTCGTCTATCGCCGCACGCGCGAGGAAATGCCCGCCGAGGACGTCGAAATTCGCGAGGCCATGGAGGAAGGCGTGGAGTTCGTCTACCTCGCCGCTCCGAAGCTCATCGAGGGGAACGGGAAGGTCGAACGGCTGGTGTGCGAGCGTATGCGGCTGGGCGAGCCCGACGCCTCCGGGCGGCGCAGCCCGGTCCCCACGGGGGAGGAATTCGTCATCGAGGTGGACAACGTCATCGCGGCCATCGGTCAGGGGGTGAACTTCGCCGACGTGCCGGGGGAACTGCACGACGGGCGACGCATGAAGGTGGACGAAAATTACGCCGCGCCGCTCCCGGGGGTCTTTGTCTGCGGCGATCAGCAGACGGGCGCGAAGATCGCCATCGAGGCGATCGGCAACGGACACTGGTGCGCGGAGTCGGTGGATCATTATTTCAGGCGGGGAACGCCGAAGAAAAAATTCGTCTACGACGTCGTCAACCCCAATCTGGGGCCGAAGGATTTCACGCACGTCGAAAAGGTCGCCCGCACGCATCCGAAGGAGGACTCCGCGGAGACGCGCCTGAAGAACCCCGACGTCGAGTACAATTACGGATTCGGCGAGGAACAGACCGTTCGCGAGGCCTCCCGCTGCATGGAGTGCGGCTGTCCCGACGTGCACGAGTGCCGGCTGAGGGAGTACGCCATCGACTACGAGGCAAACCCGGGGAGGGTGGCGGGGGCGCACGTCCCCAAACAGGAGGTCGTCAACCGTTTCTACGTCCGCAACATGGACAAATGCATCCTGTGCGGGCGCTGCGTCCGTGTCTGCGACGAGATCGCCGGGGTTCACGCGATCGACTTCGCCCGACGCGGCTTCGAGTCGGTCATGTCCCCTCAGTTTTACAGGGAAATGGAGGAATCCGACTGCACGTTCTGCGGCCTGTGCGCTCAGCTCTGCCCGGTGGGGGCGCTGCTGGAACGGCGCGTGGAGCGTCTGCCGCATCAGGCCTCGCCGGTCCTGGAGAGGACCACCTGCCCGCACTGTCCGCTGGGCTGCGAGCTGGTGCTGAACATGGACGGAGGGCGCAGCCGCGTCGTGCGCGTCACGACGGACATGGACGCCGTGGAGACGCCGAACGGCGGGCTGACCTGTCTGCGCGGCCGCTGGCATTTCCGGGACGTGAACGAAAACCGGCTGAAGGCCCCCGTGATCGACGGAAGGGTCGTCGAGTGGGAGCAGGCCGTCGAAGGGCTTTCGGAGGTGCTGGGGAGCAGGGTCGCGTTCCTGCTGGGGACGTCCCTGACGGACCAGGAGATCGCCGCCGTCAAAGCCGTCAGAGACGCCAAAAATGCGAAAACGGGGGACGAACGCCCGGTCGCCGCGAGGGGATTTGACGCCGCCGGGGTGACGAAGCTCCTTGCGTCCTTCGAGGCCGATGCCCCAAAGGGAGGAAAGGCTCGGCCCGACGTCGCCGAGCTGATCCAAAAGATGACGCTTCTGGCGAAGGCGGTGGAATTCGGTCACGACACGTCGGGGTTCGAGGAGAACCTGAAGGAACTTTACGACCTGGGGGGTAACGTTCGCGGGCTGCTGGAGGCGGGCGTCGTCACCCACACGCCGGAGGAGGCTGTGCAGGCGATTCGGTCCGGCAACGTGGAGGCCGTCGTCTTCGTGGACTGCGGGCCCGAGGACTTCGGACTCGCGGCGGGCGACCTGAAGGGAGTGAAGAAGGTTCTGCTGGCGGCCGGCGCGCGCGACGGCGACTTCGATATGAGCCTGCCGGTCACCGCGTGGGCGGAACGGGAGGGGACGTACACGGGTGCGTTCAGCGGCGTAAAACTTGCGCTTCATATGGGGCCCGTCCCGCCGCAGGGAGCGAAAGCCCTGCGCTGGATCTTAGCCCGCGCGCTGCGTCGGCAGGGAACGGAAATCGTACCGGTATAAAAAAATAAAAATTAAAGGGGTTCTCAGGGGCCTATGGCCCCTGAGTGGGGCGTGGGGCAAAGCCCCGCAGGGAGTTTTAACAGCTTAAGCAAAACCACGGGGCTCCGCCCCATACCCCGCAGGGGATTTTTCTCAGTCCCCTGACCCCGTTAATTTTTTTCATTATTGATAATGGGGCGAAATTTTTTCATGAAGAACAACCTGCGGCATTTATGGCCCTATATTCGCTCCTGCGTCGCGACTTTTTGCGTCGCGCCTCTTTTCGTACTCGCTGAAGTCATGGCGGAACTGGCGCAGCCCAACCTCATGGCGAAAATCGTCAATGAGAGGCTTGCCGGAGGCGATTCCAGTCTGCTCGTCTCCGGCGGGATACGGATGATTTTCCTTACCGTGTTCGGTCTGGGCTGCGGAGTTCTCTCCATGATCCTCTCCGCCTCCGCGTCCAACCGTTTCGGCGCAGCGCTGCGCTGCGGGCTGTATCGCAGGATCCAGACCTTTTCGTTTGCCGACATCGAATCGTTCCACACGGGCTCCCTGATCACCCGCCTCACCAGCGACACGACGCTTTTGCAGCAACTGTCGCAGTCCGTGCTGCGTATTTTCATCCGCGCGCCCCTGATGCTGGCGGGGAGCATTTTCATGGCGCTGCAGGTCAACCGGAGCCTGATTTCCGTTTTGGTCCTTCTTATTCCGGTGCTGACGGTCATCATCGTGTCGGTCTTCAAAAGGGCCTTCCCACTGTTCGTGCTGACGCAGAAGCGGCTCGATCGACTGAACACCGTCGTTCAGGAAAACCTTGCGGGCGTGCGCGTCGTAAAGGCATTTTCCGGGGAGCTTCGGGAAAAGGAGCGCTTTCGGGAGGCCAATACGGCGCTCTGCGACGTCTCCCTCAGGTCGGGCAGGATCGTGATTCTTCTGATTCCGCTGCTCATGCTGGCCATGCACCTCGGCGTCGTCGCCGTGGTCGCGTTGGGAGCAGCCGGAGTGCAGGCGGGCGGGATCACCGTCGGCGACATCATGGCCTACATC
>JAISSA010000150.1 GCA_031273365.1 Synergistaceae bacterium | reverse complement strand
ATGTTGCACAAACAGCATAAAAAACCCCACAAAAAACAGAGTAGAGGCGAGACAACCCTGCACAAGGTAACTGTCCTCGCCTCTGCTCTGTACTGGTTGATCCGCCTGATCCTGTTACTGTGGGACAGGTGGACCCGCCAGGTCAGGGGCTATAATCAGGGCAGCTCCCCTTTCGCTGACCCTATTATAGCACCAAACCCCGCTGTATCAAAACAATTTCGACGGCGCAGATGCCATGCTCTGCTACGTGTTTTGGCCTGCGTGGGTGGCTTGGAACTGCTCAGGCTGCGTTCAGGAAACCGGCTGCGCGACTTCTTTTTCTCCTTTTTCTTCCTGCATTCGGTCGTAGTCGTATTGCAGGGCGTCGAAGCCCTCCTCGCCGGAGCTTATCCTGATGACGTTTTCCACGTCGTAGACGAAGATCTTGCCGTCGCCGGGCGCGCCGCTGAACAGCACCGACTTCGCCGCGTCCACGACCGTCTGAACCGGGACCTTGCTCACCACCGTCTCCACGCGCACCTTGGGCAGCAGCGTCATCTCCACTTTTGCGCCCCTGTAGAATTCGGTTTTGCCCTTCTGGACTCCGCACCCGGTGACCGGAGTCACCGTCAGGCCGGTTATGCCGATGTTGTTCAGAGACTCCTTCAGCGCCTCCAGCTTCGTCGGGTTCGCGTAGATTTCGACCTTGCTCATCTTCGGGCCGGGAATCTTCGCCGCTTTCACCGTCGGAACCACGTCCGCGATGGATGCGTCTGCGATGGATGAAACAACGACGGGCGTCGCCTCTTCGGCCTTCAGGAACCGGACCGCCTCGTTCGACATCGGCATGAAGTCCGCGTAGCTGCTGACCAGAGCGTGTTCGCGGATATCGAGCCCCTCCAGTTCCTCCTCGCGGGACACCCGAAGCCCCATCACGGTTCTGATGACGAAGAAGACCGTCAACATGCCCCCACAGGTCCATGCCGCGGTCGCTGCGACGCCCAGGAGCTGCGTCAGCACCATCTGCGCGCCGCCGCCGTAGAGCAGGCCGCCCTCCAGGGCAAATACCCCCGTAAGGATCGTCCCGAGCGCGCCGCAGAGCCCGTGAACCCCGATGGCCCCGACGGGATCGTCCACCCTGAGTTTCTGGTCGATGAACTCTATGCCGTAAACGAGGACAGGGGCGGATATCAGGCCGATCCAGAAAGCGCCCGCCGGACTGACGACGTCACAGCCGGCTGTGATCGCCACCAGCCCCCCCAGCGAGCCGTTCAGGGTCATCGAGATGTCGGGCTTTCCGTAGCGGAACCAGGTGAGCAGCATCGTGGCGCTTGTGGCGACGGCTGCCGCGAGGTTGGTGTTGAAGATGATGCTTCCCATGGCGATCAGGGCGTCGTCGCCCGTCGCCGAAACCGTAGAGCCGCCGTTGAACCCGAACCACGCGAACCAGAGGATGAAGACGCCGAGAGCGCCCAGCGTCAGGCTGTGTCCGGGGATCGCGTGGGCCTTGCCCTCGGAGTCGTATTTGCCGATCCTGGGTCCAAGTATCCAGGCCCCCGCCAGAGCGGCCAGGCCCCCCACCATATGAACGGCGGTCGAACCGGCGAAGTCGTGGAAATTAAGCTGCGCCAGCCAGCCGCCGCCCCAGATCCAGTGCCCGGATATCGGGTAGATCAGCGCGCTGATGATGACGCTGTAGACGCAGTACGACGCGAACTTCGTTCGTTCCGCCATCGCGCCGGAGACGATCGTCGCCGAGGTGGCGCAAAAAACCGTCTGGAACATCAAAAACGTGTACGTGTGAAACGTGGTGCTGTAATCGCCCCGCACGAAGAAATCGGGCATACCGATCACTCCCCCGAGGTCCGTTCCAAACATGAGGCCGAACCCCAGCGCCCAAAAAACCACAGAACCCAGACAAAAATCCATCAGGTTCTTCATGACGATGTTGCCGGCGTTCTTGGCCCTCGTAAATCCCGTCTCCACCATGGCGAACCCCGCTTGCATGAAAAATACCAGTATCGACGCCAGAAGCACCCATATCGTATCGACCGCTGAAAACATACCCCATACCTCCGTTATCAAAATGTGGTTTAATTCAGGGCATTCTACTCTTGCTTTACTATTTGTCAAGTATTTTTGTAAAAAATATGTTTATAAATTTATATAGCTCGCAAAAATGATATAAAATTTTAATTTAAGCTATAATGATATCGTTCATAAGCAATTTGATATTTTTTAGGGCCCAGGGACTTGTGCAAAAGAATTCCGTGTGCTACACTCCGGCGAATTATTCTTATTGCCGCAAAGTTGAATCACCAATAATAAAGTAAACTCTTTTTTATTGTATTCACTGCAGGAAGAAATTTCGTCGCTCTCCCTGTTGTTGTGCCTTTTTTACGCTTCTGATTTTCGTTAATTAAAAAGGTGGTTGATGAAAGTGAAATCGAGATTGGGATCAGGATCAGGATTGAAGTCAGGATTGAAGTCAGGATTGAAATCAGAATTGAAGTCAGAATTGAAAGCGGGAAAAAATTCGGAGGATGGCCACGCTTCCGCGCAGGGGCTTCCCGCCGCGCAGGGGCTGTATGATCCGCGCTTCGAGCACGACGCCTGCGGGATCGGGATGCTCGTGAACATCGAGGGCAAAAAGTCGCACGCGCTGGTCCGGGACGCCCTGAAGGTTTTGATCAACCTCACGCACAGGGCCGGGGCGGGGGCCGACCCCAACACCGGCGACGGAGCGGGCATTTTAATGCAGATACCGCATCGCTTCCTCAAACGGGTTTGCGCCGACCGGGGAATCGAGCTCCCCGGGGAGGGCGAGTACGGCGTGGCGATGATGTTCGCCTCCCCGGATCAGGGACGTCGGGACAGGACCATGTCCATGTTCGAGTCGATCGTGAGGTCGGAGGGGCTGGAGCAGATCGGCCTTCGCTCGACGCCGACGTACCCGGAGGCGGTCGGGAAACTCGCCCGCGACGTCTGTCCGGCCATCGAGCAGGTCTTCATTCGCAGGCCGGAGAACATGAACCGCGAGGATTTCGAGCGCAGGCTGTACGTGATATCGAAGCTGGCCGTGTCGCAGATACGCAACGTGAAGTACATCAGCTCGGACCCCTATTTTTATCTCGCCAGCCTGTCGTCGTACACCATTGTCTACAAGGGAATGCTGGTGCCGGGCCAGATCAGCGCGTTCTACCCGGACCTTCGGGACGAGGACGTCGAGTCCGCCATCGCTCTGGTGCACTCCCGCTACTCGACGAACACCTTCCCGAGCTGGGAACGGGCGCATCCCATTCGACACCTCATCCACAACGGCGAGATCAACACGATCCGCGGCAACGTCAACTGGGTGAAGGCGCGCGAGGCGATACTGGAGTCGGAAAAGTACGGCGCGGACTACGCGAAAATTCTGCCCATCATCAACGAGGACGGCAGCGACTCCGCCATGCTGGACGATTTTTTGCAGTTCATGCGAAACGCCGGCTACAGCCTGCCCCACGCCCTGATGATGGCGATCCCCGAGCCCTGGGAGAAAGACGAATCCATGGATCCCGACAGGAGGGCGTTTTACGAGTACTGCAGCTGCCTCATGGAGCCCTGGGACGGGCCGGCGGCCATCGCGTTCACCGACGGAAAGATCGCCGGGGCGCGTCTGGACAGAAACGGCCTGCGCCCGGCGCGGTACTGCGTGACCAAAGGCGGTATGCTGATCCTCTCCAGCGAGGTCGGGGTCCTTCCCATCCCCCCTGAGGAGATCGTGAGGAAGGATCGTCTGCGCCCCGGCAGGATGCTCCTGATCGACACCGTGGAGGGGCGCATCGTCGAGGACGACGAAATCAAGGCGCGTATCGCGACCGAAAGGC
>JAISSA010000020.1 GCA_031273365.1 Synergistaceae bacterium | reverse complement strand
CAGGCCACCGTCAACGATGCCGAACTGAACCGCAAACTCATAAATCTCGCCATCAGCATGGGCATGGAGCCCATGAGGAAAATAGGAGGATAACGATGCAGGAACAAATGGAACGACTGCAAAACATCGTGCAGGCACTTGGGCTCAGCAACATGGATATTGCGCGCATCTCGGGTAAATCCACCGGCACCGTGTCGCAGGTCATGAGCCAGAAGTACAGGGGACGCCCGGAGGTGGTCGGCGAGATCCTCGCCGCTCTCGAAGCCTATGAAGTCAGGATGACGTCAGAAATGCAGGAAGCCCATGACGCCGCCAAATGGGCGACCGAAGGGCAGCGCCTGATCCAGACCGTCCTGCACCTTACGTATGAAACGCAGGGATTTTCGGTCGTCGTCGGGCCATCCGGCATCGGCAAGACCTATACCGCGGAGGATTTTCTCGCCCGGCATCCGGGCAGGGCGCAATACCTGCGGTGCGCGGACGGCATGTGCATGGGCGACGTTATCGACGCCCTGCTGGAGCTGACGGGCACGCCCGGCTACGGCAGCAACAGTCAGAAGCTGAAGCGGGCGATTCGCGCGCTGAAGGATCAGGACGTGAGGATGATCCTCGTCGATGAGGCGGACCTGCTCGTCACCGACGGCAGCAAGCCGAAAATCCTGAAAAAGATCTCCGTCTTCCGCGAGGTGAAGGAGGCCGGCATCGCGGTGTCCCTGATCGGCCTGGACAGCTTCGACACGGCGCTCCGGGCGGTCGGAGAAACCTACGTCACCAGCCGCATCGACCTTTACCGTCACGCGGGCAACCCCACGCAGGCGGAGCTGGCCCACTACCTCGCGTATCTGGGACACGATCCGGAGACTGAGGGCGGTCGGCTTGCCGTATCTCTGGCCCCGAAAAACGGCTCCATGCGCTTCGTTTCCAAGGCGGCGCAGATAGCGAAACAACTGAGCGGCAACATGATGGAGGCGCTGCGTCTCCTCTTCGCCGCCAGCGGCCACGTGAAGGGAGCCTGAAAGGTATGAAGGAACTGGCTTTGATTATCAGTTTTGTGCTGTCGCTCTTCCTGCTGGGAGGCTTTATATCGGAAGTCTTCATACCGGAAGAAGACGAGGAGGAAAAAACCCCGCTCTGGCTCAGGAGCGTCAATGGCCCTTACGTCAGGACGAAAAACACTACTTTAAAGGAGAGAGATCGATAATGGCAAAACGGGAGAAGCCTCAGGCGGCGATAGCGCCGATCGGAGACGTTGCGGGTGCGGACAGGGCGCTGTCGGAAATCGCGGAGATCGACAGGGCGGTGGAGGCGGCGAATCATCAGCTCAACGAGGACATCGACAACCTGAAAAGGGGAGTGCAGGAGGAGATCGCCCCCCTCCTCGAAAGGAAGGAAATGCTGGGCGCTGGGCTGGCGAACTTCGCGGAAATATCGAAGGCGGAGCTGTTCAAAGATCGGAAGAGCAAAGAGCTGGATTTCGGCACCATCGGATACCGTAAAAGCACGTCGCTGGCCGTCATGAAAAAAATCTGCTCCACGTGGAAGGAGGTCCTCGGAAAGCTTCGGCAATACGACTTCAAAGAGGCTATTCGCGTTAAAGAGGAGCCGGACAAAGAAGTCATGGCCGAGTGGCCGATGGAGCGCCTCGAACTCGTCGGCGTCCAGAGGGTCGAAAAAGACGAGTTTTTTTACGAGATCAAGCAGGAAAAGGTAGCGGCAGATTAAGCCTGCCCTGACAGTCGTTCAGGGGCAGCGCCGGGAGGTCAGGGGGGCGGAACCCGTTCGCCCCCCTGAGCCTGATTAAAGAGGCGTTTCTTATATAGAAGGGAGTGCGGAACATGGCGGTCAGGATAATTTCCAACACCCAGAAAAAAATCATCTGGTCAATAGCAAAAAAGCAGCTCGGGATAGGCAGTGATGAACTTTACGCGGCGATATTCGGGATGTTCGAGGTCGAACGCATGTCCGCGCTCACCTTCGCTCAGGCAGAGCTGTTCATTACGGAACTGCGCCGCCGCGCGGCCGGCCTCGGCCCCGACAGGCTGACGGAGCCGCAGTACAAAAAGATCATGGCGATGACCCGCAAGTTCGGCTGGACCCCGGTGGGGTTGCGGGACTGGCTCCGGCGCGTCGCGGGGGCGGACGACGTCCGCTGGCTCACGGTGGCGCAGGCCAGAGACGTCATTACGGGACTGGAGAAAATCTCGACGTACAACGAAAAACACGCAAAGGCAGGGGAATTAAATGGCTTATAACGAAAAGACAAAGAAGGAAGCAAAGCGCCTGTACAGTTCCGGGTGGAGCTGCAACGAGATCGCCGAAAAGCTGGACGTCAACCCGGATACGGTCTTCGCCTGGCGCAACCGTTATAAATGGGACGACGAGACGACGGACGACAGCATCGAGGGCGTGAAGAAACAGATCGCCGCGATCAGCGCCACGGAGGGGCCTCTCTCTGAGGCGCAGGCCCGGAAGCTCGACAAACTGACGAAGGCCGTCGAACGCCTGGAACGTTTTTCGCGTTCGACCCGCGCCGAAAAGAAGGGGAAGAAACGCGGGAAGGGCGACGCACCCGCCGGGCTGGACGTGGCGGTCATCGGGGACATCAGAGACAGGGCACTGGAAAAGCTCTACGCTTACCAGCGCGCTTTTTTACTGGACGAGGGCCGTTTTCGTATTTGCCTGAAGAGTCGTCAGACCGGCTTTTCCTTCCTCCTGGGGCTCGAAGTGCTGCTCGGCGCGGTCGCACGTAACGAGAACCAGATCGTCGTCTCCGCCTCGCAGGACCAGTCGGACATCGTCCGCAACTACGCCGTGAAATGGTGCGCCGACCTGGGCGTGGACTATCTGGAGGATGACGGCAACATCATTTTCCCCGGCGGGAAGACCGCGTATTTCCTGCCATGCAACCCGCGCACCGTGCAGGGCTACACCGGCGACGTCTATCTGGACGAGTTTGCGTGGCACATGCGCAGCCGCCTGATGTGGCAGGCCGTCGTCCCGGCAATCACGGTGGGAAAGAAACGCCTGACGGTCACCAGCACGCCCTACACCGAGACGGACATGTTCGGCGAGATCGTCACGAATCCGGAGAAATACCCGCGCTTTTCCCGCCACACCGTGACGATCCACGACGCGATCAGGGACGGGCACCCAGTGGACATCGGCGAACTGCGGGACCTGTTCGACGCGATGACCTTCGCCCAGGCCTACGAGTGCCGTTTCTTCGCCGACGAAACCTGTCTGCTCCAGCCCGACGAGGTCAGGGCTGTCTTTGATGACAACTGCCTCGGTTTCGCCTCCGGCTGGGTCAACGGCGGCGTCGACATCGGGCGCGTCAGGGATCTGACGGCGATTATCCTGGCGGAGCAGGCGCAGGTCGAGGCCGAAAAACTTGTCTTCGTCCGCCACATGGAGACGCTGGCGAAGATGGCCTTTGACGGACAGAAAACACACCTGGCCGGACTGGTCGAGGGCTGGAAAATCCGTCGTCTGGCGATGGACTCGACCGGCATCGGGATGCAGCTCGCGGAGGATATGCAGAAGATGTATCCGGGCAAGGTCGAGAGGGTCCACTTCACGCGGGAGAAAAAGGAAGCCATGGCCCTGAGCCTGAAGAAACTCTTCGAGACGCGGCGAATCCGGATTCCGAACGACCGGGATCTGGTGATGCAGCTCCACGCGATCAAACGCAAACCGACGGAAAAGGGTTTCACCTACGACGCCGATCGGAACGAGCAGATCAGACACGCCGATCTCTTCTGGGCGCTGGCGCTTGCGGTGAAGGATTTTGGCGGACGTCGCCGCGTGCTGACGGCCGACAACATAAAGATCCTGACGTGAAACTGCCGGGGTGAAACCATGAAATGCCCGATATGTGGAGCCGAAAAAACAAGGGTCCGGGTCACCAATGACCACGGCGGCAGCGTGGAGCGCCTGCGACAGTGCGGACGATGCCGGACGTACTTTATGACAAGCGAAGAGGAGGTTTCCCGTGCTCGGGTTATCGGTGCTAAAGGCTGAGGGGCAGGGGCTGCCTCTGGACTACGCGGTAGAGCTCCTGAAGACGGCGCTGTCAAAAACATGGACAGCGCAGAAACGGGAGTTTATGATTGAAGTCCTGCAGGAAGCCGAGGCTCTGGGGATAAAGGGGACTCCCGGGAAGCCGGAACTGGAGCGCATCATCGGCAGGGCCGAAAAGGCGCTTGGCGTGGGGATGGCCGAGGCGGCCGGACGTCCGGTGCTGGAGGCGAACATGTCGGCCTACCGGGCCGGGCTTCACGCGGTCTCCGCCGACTACAGCTTCAGGCTGCCGGACCTCGAGGCGCTGGACGTGCTGCGGGGGCAGACGCTTTTCTGGGTGCAGAACGCCTTCAGCCACGAACTTCAGGACGAGATGGTCGCGGCGCTCGACGAGTACTTCACGCAGGGGAAGACCCGCATCGAGCTGGCCAACCGGTTGGAGGAGTTCATGACAAAAAAAGAGCCGAAGATGCGCGGGTACTTCGACCTTTTGGCCGATCACAACGCCACGCGGATCGGCGAGATCGGACACGTAAACGGCTACGAGCGCGCGGGCGTGGAGTATGCGGAGATCGTCGCGGTGCTGGACGACCGGACGAGCCCGGTCTGCCGCCACCTCCACGGGCGGCTCGTCCCCATGTCGGCGCTGTTGACGCAGAGAGACAGACTGTTGAGCGCCGCAAAGAATCTGGACATGGCCGCCGCGAAGAAAGCGCAGCCGATGCTGTCCGGAGCGTCGGAGGCGACTGTGCTGCTGGAACCGAAAACGTCGAAGATCGTCGCGCAGGGAATCGGGATGCCGCCGTACCACTTCCGCTGTCGCACAACGACCGTGGCGTACTTCGAGCCCGCGGACTATTGGGAGAAGGCGAGCCACTGGGCAATCGACGGAGAGATTCCCCAAAAAGAGCAGCCCCGCCTCATCGACTACGCCCGTAACGCCCGATGGGGCACGCACACGAAGACGTGG
Source organism: Synergistaceae bacterium (assembly GCA_031273365.1). GTDB lineage: Bacteria > Synergistota > Synergistia > Synergistales > Aminobacteriaceae > JAISSA01. The sequence continues at coordinate 4,115 of JAISSA010000020.1, read as the reverse complement.
GAGAAGAGCGCAGGCGGGGACGGCAGGAAACATTTAACGTCGTTCGTGCATTTCCAAAAACACGCTGCGGATGTGGGCGCAGCGACGATGGAAGAGTATAACCAGCGCCTGATGTCCCTGATCCGTCGTGCCGGACGGGAAGTTTATCTGACGATAGAACAGAAGGAACATCCTTACCCGCAGCTCGTTTTCTACGACGCGAAGACGCGGGAGGTCGCTATAATAAATCTGAAAGGCCAGCAGATTGCCTCTTTCTACGTAAAGGACGGACGGAAGTTCGAGAAACAGCTAAAGAAGCTCAATGTCGTTCAAAAACTCGACGACGCGAGGGAGATAAAAAAGTGGACAGGATTCATGCATATATAAAGGAAAACGTCGCGCTGTATAAACGGAAGGATCAGTGCGACCTTCTCAGTCATATCGCGGGGTGGGCGGGGACGTTCTGGATTGAGGACGATCTTGAACCATGGGAACGCATCGTGGAGGATGCGGAACCGGAGCTGCTTTCGGCGTTCGAGTTCCTTCGTCCGGAACTGCCGCCGGAACAGGTAAAAATCCTTGATGAATGGATAGCCAAATATGCCGGGTGGCGCGACGAGGGTATTTTTTACCAGCGTTACAAAGAGGCGCAGGGCTCAAAATTCAACTGGGAGGAGGAGCGGAAGGATGCAGAGGAGGAACTGGGCCGGCTGATCCCGAGGTCGCACTGGTGGTTTTGGCCGTCGCAGGAGTAGAGGATTTTTTATCGCAGCCTGCGACGTTTCGGCCGAGTTATCCACAACAGAGTTATCCACAATAGCGAACAGAAAAATCCACCAAAAAACGAGGTAAAACATCTAATAAAAAGTGTTTACCTCGTTTTTTTGTCGACTAAGGAACCAAAAATTCAGGTTCCTTAGTCAGGTTCCTTAGTCGATAAAATGGTCAGACTTAAAATTCAAAAAATGGCCCGCCCGATGGGACGATGCCGTGAGGTAAATATCAGTTTTGAAGCACCTGTAAACGCCTTGGGCATTTTTGAAGCTTTAAAATGGTCAGACTTTCAAAAACCCAAAATCCGAGCAAAAATCGGAAAAACCGAAGAAATCCCCTGCCCCCCATTTGCAAAATTATCACCCCCCATTTTCCCAAATCAGCCCCACACCTAAACTCCCCACATCCCCTTTAAGGAACCTTTTTCTCAGTTTTTCCGAGAAAAGCCAACATGCGCTTCTCCCCCTCATTTTGGAGTTTTGAGGCGGGACGGGACATTCCCCAAAACCTGCGGGGCGGCGGCAGGGAAAGCGTCCTGACGTTGGCGGTTCTCAACACTTTGTATGCCTCTCCTCGACGGGGTCGCGCTTTTCTGGAAAAACTGGTCGAGCTCCTGGGGAAGCAGATCGAGCTTCTGGAGAAGCTGATCGAGATGGGAGCCGACGTCGACCGAAAGGACATCCGCGGGTGCACGTCCCTGATGCGGGTCGCGGAGACGTCCTCAAAGTCTTTTCACCACATTGGAAGAGCGATAGTGGTAAAACGGCAGATCGCTCTGATCGACCTGCTCATTCGCGGCGGCGCCGAGGTCGACGCGAGGGACGCACGGGGTGAAACGGCACTGTCGCGCGCCGCAGCCGCGGGCGGCACGGAGGTCGTTCGCAGGCTGCTGGAGGCGGGAGCGGACGTCAACGCCCGCGACGACGACGGGACGAGCGTCCTGATGAAGGCGCTGACGCCTCCTTATGTGGACGCCGACGTTCTGATGCTGATGCTGGATTCCGGCGTCGCTCCTGAATCGCTTCGCGACGGTCGCAGTACGGCGCTGACTTTAGCCATGCATCAATACGTTGAGGTTAACGGCGATTATGACCCAATAGCCATTGCCACCATTCCCATCTCCGTTATCGAAAAGCTTCTGACCTTCGAATGGAGCCAGACCGAAAAGGACGACGCCCTGGTCAACTCTTCTCCCGCTTTTACTCTGAACATCGACAGGATAGAGATGCTGGTGAAGCACGGAGCCGACGTCAACGCCCGCGACGCGGCGGGAAAGAACGTGCTGATGAAATATCTGAGCGAGGGACGCGGCAGGAAGGTCAGTGTCGACCTGCCTGAACGTCTGATCGAGCTGGGATTTGACGTCAGCGCCCGCGCGGACGACGGAGGGACGCTGCTGACGATGGGAGCAGGCGTCGAACAATCGCCGGAGTTCCTGTCCTGTCTCCTGAAGGCCGGGGCCGACGTCGGGGCCAGAGACGATCGGGGGCGGACCTGTCTCTGCGTCGATCGTCCGGCGGCCTCCGCAAAAGTGCTGCTCGACGCCGGAGCGGACGCTGACGCGGTCGCTGACGACGGCATGACGCCTCTCCACGTCGCGACATCCCCGGATGTTCTGTCCCTGTTGATCTCCGCCGGAGCGGATCCCAACAGGCGGGACCATGACGGCAGAACGCCCCTGCTGGTCTGGATGCAGGAGAACAGAGATCCTGCCGGAATTCAACGGTTTCTCGACGCCGGCGCCGACGTCCGCACGCCGGACCATGCCGGAACGACCCCGCTGATGTCGGCCCTGGCGAACGACAGGTATTCATCTTTTGCCGTTCCCTTCCTGGAAAGGGGAGCGGACCCGAATGCAAAACGCTTCGACGGACAGACGCCGCTGATGCTCATCGCGCGGCAGGCGACGGGCAAATGGCACGGACGCGGATACCGCTTGAGCCATCGGGCCATCTACCTCAGCCGGGGACTTGCGGAGAAAATCGACGCGCTGCTCGCCTGGGGCGCGGACGCCGACGAGCGGGACCTGTCGGGCAGGACGGCGCGGGATCACGCCGGAGAAAACGCCGACCCCAAAATGGTGGAGCTGCTGGCGCGGGCAACGGAGAAAGTACGGCAGCCCAGGCCGCTCGGACGAACCGCGCTGATGCTCGCCGCGCTCAGGAATGACATCGACGCCCGCCTTCCGGAGGATGCGACTCCGGAGTCCGCGGATCACTACGGCTGGACGGCCCTGATGCACGCGGCATGGGGCAATCCCAACCCGGAAATGACGCGCCTCCTCATTGGGAGGGGAGCCGACGTCAACGCCCGCGACCATCTGGGCAGGACTCCTCTGATGCTGGCCGCGTGGCGCAATCCGAGCGTCGGCGTTCTCGAGGCCCTTGTCGAAGCGGGAGCGCTCCTGAACCTGCGCGACCTGTCGGGGGACAGCGCCGTTAAAATCGCCATCGCCCGCGACCGGCCGGCGGAGGTCCTCGGGTTCTTCTTCGATGTCGGCGCGGCGCGCACTGACGGGAAGCGCTTTGCCTCGGACATGCTGCTGGCGACCTCGGCCGTCACCTCCCGGCCTGAGGTTCTGCACATGCTGCTGGACAGGGGAACTCCGGTCGACGCCAGAGGACCGGACGGACAGACCCCCCTGATGAAGGCCGTTTCCCGGAATCGCCGCCCCGGGGTCGTCAGGGTGCTCCTCGACGCGGGCGCGGACGTCGACGCGAAGGACGACAGGGGAATTTCGGTGCTCGACTACGCCCTGCGCAACGACGAGGCCGTATGGCAACTGCTTTTGGAGGCGGGAATCGAACAGGAAGAGGAGAGCGTCTGGTGGGCCGACTGGGAAAAGAAGCTGTTGCTGAGCCGCCCCGAAAAATGGAAATCACCCTGAAGGCCTGCTGCCGTTAACTTAAGGGTTGTCAACTTCAATGAAGAAAACCGCTCCCGACGAGGGGAACTTATGTCCCTGTCCGCCGGTCCTGACTCCGATGGAGTTGGCCATGAGGCCCCTCGTTTGCATCATACTGAAACCGCTTTACGTAACTCTTACCGTTTCCGGACCATTGCTGTCAACTTAAGGACGAAACAGGTTTGCGTGCATAGTTCTCTCTTCGCAGAGTCCCCATTCTGCAAAGGTTGGCCGGGAGAGAGGTATACAAAAAAGCTCAAGTCGACAGTGGTGTTCCCCTGTTGCCAGGCAGAGTCTCTTCCTGTAAACTGTGTCGTAAGGAAATCCATTGTGCCGGAGGTTTGTTCGGGATGCCCGTGAACAGGGAATATAAGAACAGCGTCTTCACAAAGCTGTGCGAAGACAAAAAAAGACTGCTCGAGATTTATAATGCCATCTCGAACAGGAACTATCCGCT